>NZ_JBEXOV010000030.1:0-79016 GCF_040611715.1 Streptomyces sp. NPDC006544
CGGAAGGGCCTCGCGGACGGCGAACGCGATCGGCTCGGTGGTGAACACCACGGCGCCGGGGGGCGAGACCAGCGCCCGGCGCAGCCCGAGGTGGGACGCAGCCGCGCGACCTGCGCGCAGGCCCGCCGCACGGCCTCGGCCAGCCGCTCCGGGCGCACGGGCTTCAGTACGTAGTCCACGGCCTTGAGGTCGAAGGCCTGTACGGCGAACCCCTCGTGGGCGGTGACGAACACGATCAGCGGCGGCCGCGCGAACCCGGCCAGCAGACGGGCGATGTCCAGCCCGGTCAGCCCGGCCATGTGGATGTCGAGGAAGACCACGTCGATGCCGTCGGGCCCCTCGGGACCGCTCTCCAGCGCCCGGGTGATCCTGCGCAGCGCCTCGGTGGCGTCCGAGGCGCCCTCGGCGCTGCGCACCCGGGGGTCGGAGCGCAACAGGTAGAGGAGCTCCTCGAGGAGGGGCTTCTCGTCGTCGACGGCCAGTACGCGCAGCATGGGGGCGAGTCTAGGTTCCGCTCCGCCGCGGGGAAAAGGTGCGCGGCCCCTGCCCGGGGGGAGGAGAGGCAGAGGCCGCGCGGTCAGGCGGTCAGGGGGTGACGTGCCGTCCGGCGGCGCCGCGCGGGGCGGCCCGGCACCGGACGCGGCGGGGCAGGACGGCCCGTCACAGGACGGGACGCCGCCGCACGGGGGCGCCGCCGCACGGGGTCTACTGGCCGGTGAGGAGCTTGCCGTCGGGGGCGACGGCGTACCAGGTGCCTCCGACGCCCTGGCCGTTGATGTCGCCGGCCTTCTTGTCGCCGGTGAAGGTGTAGACGGGCCAGCAGTTCACCGTCTGCTGCTTCTTGCCGTCAGGCCGGTTCAGCACCAGGTAGTTCTTCTCGATGATGCCCTTGGCGGCGGCCTGGTCCACCGGGGGCACGACCGGCCACTTGGCCACGCAGTCGCCCTCGCACTTGGAGACCATGGGCCAGGCGGTGTCGGGCTTGAACCGGTAGACCGTCATCCCGTTGCCGTCGACGATGTGGTCGCCGAGCTTGGGGTCCTTGGCCACGGTCAACGCCTCCGCGGCCGGGTTCGCGGCGGGGGCCGCGGCGGCCGGCTTCGCGGCCTTCTTCCCGTCGGGCGCGGCCGCGAACCAGGTGCCGCCGACGCCCTGCCCGTTGGTGTCGCCCGCCGCGGTGTCCTTGGCGTACCTGTACACGGGCCAGCCCGCCACGGTCAGCTGCTTGCTGCCGTCGGTACGGACCACCTCGCCCAGCAGTGCCGGGTCGGTGCCCGCGGAGGCGGTCGCGTCGCCGGCCGCGACCACCGGCCAGGTCTTCTCGCAGTCCCCGTCGCAGTTCGACTTGGAGGGTTTCGCGGTGTCCTTGTCGAAGCGGTACAGGGTGAAGCCGGCGCTGTCGGTGAGGACCGGGCCGAGCTGGTCGTTCTGCGCGACGGCCAGCTGCCCGGCGGGCTTGGCGGAAGTGTCCGAGGCGGAGCCGTAGCCCGAGCCCGAGCCCGAGCCGTACGCGTAGCCGTCGCCGCCCGCGGACGGGCTCGCGGGGGCTACCGCCCCGGCGGGCTTGGTGGTGTCGCCCGCGGTGTCGCCCCCGCCGCAGGCGGTCGCGGTGAGGGCGACGGCGACCGCCACGGCCGCCAGGGTGGTTCCGCGCTTGATGCCCATCTTGATCTCTCCCACGTGTGTGTCCCTGCCTCCACCGCCGCGTCCGTCCGTCCGTACGTGCGGTGGCGGGTGCGTCGGCAACTGTGCGCAGGACACGCCTCGTCGGAGCCGCTGAGTTCAACTCCTCCGGTGTGGGCTGTTTCACTCACCCCGCACCGAACCCGGCCCGCCGCACGGCCGTGGCCACAGCGAGGCCGAGCGTGCGGTGTCCGGAGTCGTTGGGGTGCAGACCGTCCGCCAGGTGCTCGGGTCCCAGCAGGTCCCGTCCGGGCAGCAGGGCCAGCCGCTCGTCCCCGGCGGCGATCCGGTCCCGGGTGGCGCGCTCCATCGCGTCGCGCAGGGCGCCCAGGGTGGCGCCCAGCTTGTTCGGGGTGCGCTCGGCGTCGGGCCGCAGCAGCGGGGAGAGGATCAGCAGAGGTGTCCGGGGGTGGCCCTGGCGGACCAGCTCGATGAACGCGCGGGTGGTCTCGTACAGGAGCGGGGCCGAAAACGGCACCCGGGACCAGCAGTTGGTGCCGAAGGCGAGCGTGAGGAAGTCGGCGGGGAGCCCCGCGAGCTGCTCGGCGGTGGCCAGTTCCCCGCGGGCGGCGCCCGCGTAGCCCAGGTTGACCGTGTCCCAGCCGAGCGCCCGCCCGGCGACCGCCGGCCAGCCGTGCGCGGGCCGGGTGGACCACCAGCCCTCGGTGATGGAGTCACCGTGCACCACCCAGCGCGGGGCGGGCGGCGCGGGCGCGATCCGGCCGCCGATCCCGCGCACGCCGAGGATCAGCGGGGACTGCGCCTCGGGCGGATGGACGGTGAACGGGCCGGGGCCGCCCGGCAGCTCGATGCGGACGACGGCTTCCGCCGCCGGCTCGGTGTACAGCTCGCGCACCACGCCGTGCCGGTCCCAGAGGGCGAAGCCGTGCGCGAGGTCGCGCAGGGCGTCGGTGGGTCCCGGCAGGGTCGCCCGGTAGCGGATCTCCACCGCCCGCGCGTCCTGGACGGTGAACTCCAGGCGCACCCCGATGGGCAGGGTGGCCCGCTCGCCGGTGTCCCAGGGCAGCCGCATGGTGTCGGCGGGGTCGGCCCGCACGGGGCGTCCCTCGTCGCGCCAGGCCACGCCGCGCAGGAAGGGGGCCGGGTCCTGCCACGGCTCTGGGTCCTGCCGGGGCTCGGGGTCCGGTCCCGGCTCGGGGTCCGGTCCCGGCTCGGGGTCCGGTCCCGGCGCGGGTGCCCGGCCGGGGCCGGCGGGTCCGGCGGTGTCGGCGGCATCGGGGATGCCGGTGGCGTCCTGGGCTCTGCGCGTGCTCACTGCTCGCCTCCGGTCGTCGGATACGGGAACTTCACGCCTACCCCGCCGTCCACCACCAACGTCTGCCCGGTGACGTACGAGGACTGCGGCGAGGCCAGGAAGTACAGCGCGGCGGCGATGTCCGCGGTCTCGGCGACCCGCCCGAGCGGGGCGTTCGCCGCGTTGCGCCGCCGTCCTTCGCCGCCCAGCAGGGCGGCGACCCGAGGCGTCCACACCACGCCCGGTGCCACCGCGTTGACCCGTACCCCGCGCGGGCCCAGTTCGACCGCCGCGGAGCGCACCAATGACATCAGTCCGGCCTTCGCGGCCCCGTACGCGGCGTGCAGCGGAGCGGCCGTGAGGCCGGAAACGGAGGCGACGAAGACCAGCGGGCCGCCGCCGCCGGCCGCGACGGCCTCGCCGCCGTACTGGACGGCCAGCCAGGCGTGGCGCAGTACCAGGTCGAAGTGCCAGTCCCAGCCGGCGTCGTCCAGCTCGGGCAGGGCCGCGTACCGGGCCATCCCGACGATGTCGACCACCCCGCCGACCGGGCGGCCGCCGAGCAGCAGAGGTGCCTCCGCGAAGAGCTCCCGGACGGGGCCGCGGCGCGTGACGTCGGCGGCGTACGGGATCCCCCCGGTCTCGGCGGCCACCGCCCGGGCCCGGGCCTCGTCGACGTCCACGCACACCACCCGGGCGCCGCCCGCGGCCAGCGCGTGCGCGGTCTGGCGGCCGATGCCGTTGCCCGCGCCGAGCAGGACGAATCCGCGGCCGTCCAGGCGGTGCAGCGCGCCGTAGTCGGGGACCGGGGAGGTGTCGGGGGAGGTGTCGGGGGGCTCAGTCACCGGCCGGCTCCCGCCGCGGGCGGTAGCGGGCCAGCTCGGGGATGACCTCCCGGCCCAGGATCTCCAGCGTCCGCAGGATCTCCCGGTGCTCGAGGTATCCCCACTGGACGTAGCAGATGAGCTGGTCGACGCCGAGGTCCGCGTACCGTTTGGCCTTGGCGACGATCGTCTCCGCGTCCCCGATGAGGATCATGTCCCCGTCGCTGAACTCCCGTACGGGTACGTTCCCTTCGAGGATCGGCGTGAGCAGCGGGAAGGCCCCCTCGCGCTCCTCGGGGCCCAGGTGCGGCAGCTCCCACTCCAGGGTGAACCGCGCGAGGTTCTCGTACCACCAGGCCACCGACTCCCACACGTGGGCGCCGGGCTCGGTGCGCGGCGCGGTCGCGTGGACGAGGGTGTAGGCGGCGACCCGGTCGGTCGTGACGTCGGTGAGCGGGCGCGGGGCGGCGGCGGCCGTCCGGTACGCGGCCACCTGGCGGGCCATCGCCTCCAGCGGCTGCATGATCGAGAAGGAGAGCAGGCCGAGGCCGTGCGCCCCGGCGACCTCGGCCGAGCCGGGGGAGGTCGCCGCCATCCAGACGGGCGGGTGGGGATCCTGCACCGGCTTGGGGGTGACCATGCGGCGCGGGAAGCGGAAGCGGTCCGACGCGTAGGCGAAGTACTCCTCCCGCCACATCGCGGTCACGATCTCGACGGCCTCCCGCCAGTCGTCCCGGGACTTCTCCCGGTCCACCCCGAAAGCCGCCTGCTCCATGGGCGTGGAGCGGCCGGTGCCCCATTCCACCCGGCCGCCGGAGAGCACGTCGACGGTGGCCACCTTCTCCGCGATGCGCTGGGGCGGGGTGAAGGCGAAGGGGGTCAGGGTGACGCCGAAGCCGAGCCTGATCCGCTCGGTGAGCCCGGCCAGGTGTCCGAGGAGGACCTCGGGGGCCGGGCAGTGCGAGCGGCCCTCGCGGAAGTGGTGCTCGACCGCCCAGACGGTGCGAAACCCCATCCGGTCGGCGAGCCGGATCTGCTCGACCGCCTCCCGGTAGGCGCGCTGCTCGGCGGCCCGCTGGCCGTGCGGATGGGCTCCCTGCCAGGGCCGCGGCACGTCGATCTCGTAGAGCACGTCCAGATCCATGGCGGCACGCTGCGACAGATCTGACGAAGTGTCAATGAAGGAGGTCGCGGAGGGCTGCGCAGCGATCGATCATCCCTACGCAACAAAGGGCCATCCAGGACAGATCCGCGCAACGATCGTCCGTCAATGTGCAAGGATGGTGCATTACGGGCGGTATCACTCAGCTCGTAGGCTCACTCGCTGTACGTGGAGTGGCGAGGACCGCCTGCTCGGCGGTCCCCCATGCCCAGGCCTTCGGCCTGCTCCTGCTCCGGATCGCCGCGGTCGACGCCTCACACCTCACCCGCAGTGACAAAGGAGTCCCCTCGTGCTCGATCACGGCCAGGCGCCACCGCTCACCTCCGAGCCCCGCAAGCCTGCCCACCCCCTGCTCCGCCGCAAGCCGGTCGAGCAGCTCGTCGCCGAGGGCGGCCAGGGTGAGGGCGGCTCGCTGCGCCGCTCGCTCACCATGTGGCAGCTGACCATGATCAGCATCGGCGCCACCCTGGGCACCGGGATCTTCGTCGTCCTCGGCACCGCGGCCCCCAAGGCCGGCCCCGCCGTGACGATCTCCTTCGTCATCGCGGGCCTGACCGCCCTGTTCTCGGCGCTCTCCTACGCGGAGCTGGCCGGATCGGTCCCGGTCTCCGGGTCCTCGTACTCGTACTCCTACGCCACCATGGGCGAGCTCATCGCCTGGATCTGCGGCTGGTGCCTGGTCCTGGAGTACGGCGTGTCCGTCGCGGCGGTCGCCGTCGGCTGGGGCGAGTACCTCAACGAACTGCTCGACGGCACCATAGGCATCACGATCCCCGACGCGGTCTCGCACCCGGCGGGCGACGGCGGTTTCATCAACCTGCCCGCCCTGGTCGTCGTCCTGCTCGCCATGGTCTTCCTGATGCGCGGCGCCAAGGAGAGCGCCCGGATCAACTCGATCATGGTCGGCGTCAAGATCGTCACCCTGCTGCTCTTCATCGGCATCGGCTTCATGGGGATCAAGGCCGGCAACTACGCCCCCCTCGCGCCGCTCGGCATCACCGGCATCAGCGCCGGCGCCGCCACCCTCTTCTTCTCGTACATCGGCTTCGACGCCGCCTCCACCGCCGGTGAAGAGGCCAAGAACCCCAAGCGCGACCTGCCCCGCGCGATCATGCTCTCCCTGCTGATCGTCACCGTGCTGTACGTCCTCGTCGCGTTCGTCGCCGTGGGCGCCATGCCGTGGCAGGACTTCGAGGGCACCGAGGCCGCGCTCGCGCAGATCATGACCGACGTCTCCGGCCACACCTTCTGGGGCGTCGTCCTCGCCGCCGGCGCCGTCGTCGCCATCGCGTCCGTCGTCTTCGCCGTGCTCTACGGCCAGACCCGCATCCTCTTCGCCATGTCCCGCGACGGCCTCGTCCCCAAGGTGTTCGCCAAGGTCGACGCGAAGAGCGGCGCCCCCCGCGCCAACGTGGTGATCGTCTCCCTCTTCTGCGGAGTCCTCGCCGCCTTCATCCCGCTGGGCAAGCTCGCCGACGCCACCAGCATCGGCACCCTCTTCGCCTTCGGTCTCGTCAACGTCGCCGTCGTCATCCTGCGCCGCACCCGGCCGGACATGCCGCGCACCTTCAAGGTGGCACTGTTCCCCGTCACGCCGATCCTCGGCCTGATCGCGTGCGCCTACATGATGTTCAGCCTGGACACCGCCACGTGGATCGTCTTCGGTGGCTGGATGGCCGTTGGCCTCGTGTTCTACTTCCTGTACGGCATCCGCCGCTCCCGACTGGCCACAGAAGAACCGGCCGCAGCAGAGAAGTGATCCACGCGCAGTGCGACTGAACGATCTCGACGAACGCATCGTGCACGCCCTCGCCGAGGACGCCCGCCGCTCCTACGCGGACATCGGCTCCGAGGTCGGGCTCTCCGCCCCCGCCGTGAAACGGCGCGTCGACCGGCTGCGCGCCGAGGGAGCCATCACCGGCTTCACCGTCCGCGTCGACCCGGCCTCCATGGGCTGGGAGACCGAGGGCTTCATCGAGATCTACTGCCGCCACAACACCTCGCCCGACGACATCCGGCGAGGGCTGGAGCGCTACCCCGAGGTGGTGTCCGCGTCGACCGTCACCGGCGACGCGGACGCCCTCGTCCAGATCTTCGCCTCCGACATGCGCCACTTCGAGCGGGTTCTGGAACGGATCGCGGGGGAGCCCTTCGTGGAACGCACCAAGTCGGTGCTCGTCCTCTCCCCGCTGCTCCGCCGCTTCACCTCGGGCGCCCCGGCGTAGCGGACCTGTCCGGCCCGGTCGGCCCGCCCGGACCCTTGGGGCCGGCCGCGGCGCTCCTCCTGGCGCGGGAGGGCCGGGGCAGCGCCCGGCGCTCCTCCTCGGTCTTGCCGCCCCACACCCCGAACGGCTCGCGCGTGCGCAGGGCGTGCTCCAGGCACGCCTCGCGCACCGGGCACGCGGCGCAGACGCGCTTCGCGGCCGCGTCGCGCTCCTCCCGGTCCTCGCCCCGCTCACCGGCGGGATGGAAGAACCGCGTCGAGCCCAGTCCGCGGCAGGCCGCCTGCGACTGCCACTCCCAGTGGTGGACGGCGGAGCCGGGCAGCCGGGTCACGTCGGTCATGGGTATCCGGGAGGACGCGGCCGTCGTGGCGGTACTGGAGGCGCTGCGGGACATGGCGGTTCCTTTCGCGAATGCGGTCGCCGGATGCTTTCCCCGCGTCTGACCGCACCGCGCCGGGCCAAACCCCCGTCGGCGAAACCCCTTCCTCCGCACGCCGTTGCCCCCGGCCACCCCGGCCACCCCGGCCACCCCGGCCACCCCGGCCACCCCGGCCACCCCGGCCACCCCGGCCACCCCGGCCACCCCGGCTCCTCCCGCCGGGTCGCCCCTCACCCGGCCGCGGCGACGGGCGCCACGACGGCCGCACCGCCGGTCCGCGTCAGTCCCTCGTGCCAGGAGTGCGGAGCCCGATGAAGAGCGGCTCGCGGCGCAGGGTGAACCCCATGGCCTCGTAGAGCCCGATCGCCGAGGTGTTCTGCGCGGCCGCGTGCAGGAAGGGACTGTCCCCCCGCTCCTCCACGGCATTCACCACCGCGCGGATCAGCCGCCCGGCCAGCCCCTTGCCGCGGTGGTCGGGGTGCGTGCACACCGCGCTGATCTCCGACCAGCCCGGCGGGCGCATCCGCTCGCCCGCCATCGCGACGAGCCTCCCGCCGCTGCGGATGCCGAGGTACGTGCCCAGCTCGACGGTGCGCTCCGAGAAGGGGCCGGGCTTGGCCAGTGCCACCAGCTCCAGCATCTCCGGCACGTCGTCGGCGCCCAGCCGGACCGCCTCCGGCTCCTCCTCGCCCCGCACCGGCCGGCCGTCCAGCTGCACGCCCGGCAGCGACAGCAGGGTCTGCCAGCCGGCGGGCGGGGTCAGCAGCCCCGTCACCCAGACCTCCCGGCCGGGCCCGGTGAGCGCGGCCAGATCGGCCCAGGCCTGCGGGTCCTCGGGGTCGCAGAGCGCGGCGAACGGGGACACGGACCCCGGATAGCGGGCGGCGAGCCCGGCGGGCCCGGTCTCGGCGAAGCCCCGGTGCGGGCCGTCGAGCGCCGCCCAGACGGGATTGTCGAGGACGGAACCGGGCCGGGACTGGGCGGACATGGGCGGATCTTCCTTCTTCCGGCGCGGGCACTCTTGACGGCCCCGATCGGTGGTACGAGACTGCGCTCGTCAGCCTAACGGGAGCCGCGGACACGAGGGGGACCCGGTGGATCAGCTCACGACGCCACCCGCTCCCCTCCGCCGCTCCTGGCTCACCCGCCGCCTGCACATCGATCTCCTGCGCGTCTGCAGCGCCTCCGCCCCGGCCGCCTGAGGCCCGCCGGGCACGCGCCCTCGGCTCCGTACGCCGACGGCCCCGTACGCCCTCGGCCCCCTTGGGCACTGGGCCCGGCCCGTACGAACGCGGCAGACGCACGTCCACGCACACAGACAGCAGGAGAGGCCACCATGTCCCACACCCCTGTCCAGATCCCGGCGCAGCTCCCGGCCAAGACCCTGTCGCAGCCCCGGCCGACGTGCGGGCCCCGGCCCCGGACCCGTCCCGACGCGCCGTCCGCCGCCGACCTCGCCGACCTCGCCGAGTCCCCGCACCACGACGGGCCCCACGCCCGGCCCGCGGGGTCCCTGCGCGGGCGGATCGGGTCCGGGTTCTCACCCGTCCCGCACCGGTACCGCCTCTATCTCGCCGCCGACGACTGTCCGAGCTGCCTCGGGGTCGCCGCAGCGCTCGCCCGCCTCGGCCTCCGGGGCGCCGTCGCCGTGACCGTCCTGCGCCCGGGCCGCGACACGGCGGGACACGACGCGCTCCGCCGCGCCTACGAGGCCGCCGGACACCGCGACGGAGGTACGCTCACCGTTCCCGCCCTCTGCGACGGCTGGAGCGGGCGGGTGGTCTCCAACCACACCCCCGACATCCTCGAGGACCTGCGCCGCCTCAGCGCGCACCCGGCCTTCCACGAGGCCTCGTGAACCCCTGGGAACGGCCCGTCGGACCACCCGGCAGGTCCCCGCGCAACGAATCGCCGCCGCCGCCCCGCAACGCGCAACGAATCGATGCGCGGAGCGCAACGCTCACGGCTTGTCCCGGTCGAACGCGCGAACGTACCGTTTGAGGACCCCCACCCCTTCTGCCCCAGAGGTACGCCCATGCCCCCGCTGCGCACCGCCCTCCTCCAGAGCTCCGGACGGCTCGGCGACACCGCCGACAACCTGAAGGCGCTCGACGAGGCCGCGGCGCGTGCCGCGGGGGCGCAGGCCGGGCTCCTCGTGACCTCGGAGATGTTCCTGACCGGCTACGCGCTGGAGATCGAGGACGTCGCCCGGCTCGCCGAGCCGGCGGACGGCTCGTCCGCCCGCGCCATCGGCGAGATCGCCCGCCGCCACGGGGTGGCCGTGCTCTACGGCTACCCCGAGCGCGAGGGGGAGACCGTGTACAACGCGGCGCAGCTCATCGGCCCCGACGGCGCCCGGCTCGCGAACTACCGCAAGACCCACCTCTTCGGCTGCTTCGAACAGGACGCCTTCACCCCCGGCGACGCCCCCGTCGTCCAGGCGGACCTGAACGGCCTCCGCATCGGCATCATGATCTGCTACGACGTGGAGTTCCCCGAGAACGTCCGGGCGCACGCGCTCGCCGGCACCGACCTCCTCCTGGTGCCGACCGCGCAGATGCACCCGTTCCAGTTCGTCGCCGAACAGGTCGTCCCCGTACGGGCCTTCGAGAACCAGATGTACATCGCGTACGTCAACCGCACCGGCCCGGAAGGCGAGTTCGAGTTCGTCGGCCTCAGCTGCCTGGCGAGCCCCGACGGGGTCACCCGGACCCGCGCCGGACGCGGCGAGGAGCTCGTGTTCGGCGAGGCCGACCCCGAGCTGCTGCGCGCCTCGCGCGAGACGAACCCGTACCTGCGCGACCGGCGGCCCGGTCTGTACGCCTCCCTCGTCTGACCGCGGTCCCGCCCGCCGCCCGCCTGCCCCTCCCCCCTGCCCCACCCCGCTAGGAGTCCGTACCCCATGACGTCCACGGTGCCCACCACCGCCGTCCCGCACAGCGACGGCCAGCCCCCGATCACCATGTTCGGGCCGGACTTCCCGTACGCGTACGACGACTTCCTCTCCCACCCGGCGGGCCTGGGCCAGATTCCGGCGACCGAGCACGGCACCGAGGTCGCCGTCATCGGCGGCGGCCTGTCCGGCATCATCTCCGCCTACGAGCTGATGAAGATGGGCCTCAAGCCCGTCGTCTACGAGGCCGACCAGATCGGCGGCCGGCTGCGCACGGTGGGCTTCGAGGGCACCGGCACGGACGAACTGACGGCCGAGATGGGCGCGATGCGCTTCCCGCCGTCCTCCACGGCGCTCCAGCACTACATCGACCTCGTGGGCCTGGTCACCGAGCCCTTCCCGAACCCGCTCTCCCCGGCCACCCCCTCCACGGTGGTGGACCTCAAGGGCGAGTCGCACTACGCCGAGACCATCGCGGACCTCCCGCAGATCTACCGCGACGTCGCCGCCGCGTGGAACGACTGCCTCGACGAGGGCGCCGACTTCTCCGACATGAACACCGCGATGCGCGAGCGGGACGTCCCGCGCATCCGCGAGATCTGGGCGAAGCTGGTCGAGAAGCTCGACAACCAGACCTTCTACGGGTTCCTCTGCGAGTCCGAGGCCTTCAAGTCCTTCCGCAAGCGCGAGATCTTCGGCCAGGTCGGCTTCGGCACGGGCGGCTGGGACACCGACTTCCCGAACTCGATCCTGGAGATCCTGCGCGTCGTCTACACCGAGGCGGACGACCACCACCAGGGCATCGTGGGCGGCTCGCAACAGCTCCCGCTGCGCATGTGGGACCGTGAGCCGGAGAAGATCGTCCACTGGGCGCAGGGCACCTCGCTCTCCTCCCTGCACGGCGGCACCCCCCGCCCGGCGGTGACGCGCCTGCACCGCACCGCGGGCAACCGCATCACGGTCACGGACGCCTCGGGCGACATCCGCACGTACCGCGCGGCGATCTTCACCGCCCAGTCGTGGCTGCTCCTGTCCAAGATCGCGTGCGACGACTCGCTCTTCCCGATCGACCACTGGACGGCGATGGAGCGCACCCACTACATGGAGTCGTCCAAGCTGTTCATCCCCGTCGACCGCCCGTTCTGGCTGGACAAGGACGAGGAGACGGGCCGCGACGTCATGTCGATGACCCTGACCGACCGCATGACCCGCGGCACGTACCTCCTGGACAACGGCCCGGACAAGCCCGCCGTCATCTGCCTCTCGTACACGTGGTGCGACGACAGCCTGAAGTGGCTGCCGCTGTCCGCGAACGAGCGGATGGAGGTCATGCTGAAGTCCCTCGGCGAGATCTACCCGAAGGTCGACATCCGCCGCCACGTCATCGGCAACCCGGTGACCGTGTCGTGGGAGAACGAGCCGTACTTCATGGGCGCGTTCAAGGCCAACCTGCCGGGTCACTACCGCTACCAGCGGCGCCTGTTCACGCACTTCATGCAGGACCGCCTCCCCGAGGACAAGCGCGGCATCTTCCTCGCGGGCGACGACATCTCCTGGACGGCCGGCTGGGCGGAGGGCGCCGTCCAGACGGCGCTGAACGCCGTCTGGGGCGTCATGCACCACTTCGGCGGCTCCACGGACGCCACCAACCCGGGCCCGGGCGACGTCTACGACGACATCGCCCCGGTCGAACTCCCGGAGGACTGACCTCCCCGGCCCCGCCGGCCCCCCGATCCGGGCCGTCTTCGCGTGCGCGAGCGCGGAGGCGGCCCGTTCTCATGCCTCCAGGCGGCGCGTCCAGATCAGGTGCTCGCGCCGGCGGAAGGCGGCGCGCACCTCGGTGCGCTCCCGTACGTCCGGCAGCCGCGGCGGCCTCCGGTCCAGCCCGAGGCCGCACCGCGCGCACAGGGTGTGGACCCCGTACCCGTCGCGGTCCCATTCCACCGTCCCCCGGTCGGCCGCGCACAGGGGACACGCGCCGTCCCGCCCCTGGCGGCCGTCGGCGCCCGGCCGGAGCCGCATCACCGCGGGCATCACCTCGACGAGCCGGCCCTCGGGGTGGAGCTCGGGGTTCGGCCACCGCAGCCCCCGCGACGGCTCGCGCGGCTCGGGCCTGCGCACCCCGGCCCGCTTCTGCGCCCGCCTCCCGACCTGCCACACGGCGAACGCCTCCCGCCACAGCAGCCGTGCCTCGTGCAGTTCCTCCACCGCCCGCACCAACGACCCGGGATCCTCGTCCAGGTCGCGCGGAATCCCGGCGCTGCGGCACAGATGGTGGTACGTGGCGTAGAAGCCGTACGGGCTGAACTCCGTCAGGCAGGTGCGCAGCGCGGACAGCCGGCGGTAGGGCGCCCGCGTGGTGTCGTGCACCCTGAGCCGGTGCGTGGCGAAGCTGGTCACCGCCCCAGGCTAGGCAGTCGGACGCCCGGGCCGCACCGGCGTTTCACCCCGTCGGCGTCAGCAGGCAGCGGCCCACCAGGCCGACGCCCGCGTCGAGGGAGTCGGTGAACTCCTCCGCCAGGTCGGGGGAGCGGCGCAGGGACCACAGGAGGCGGGACGCCGCCCACGCGCCCGACCGGGCCCGGTCCAGGCTCCACGCGCCGAGCAGGTGCGTCAGCGGATCCGCGACCTCCAGCAGGTCCGGCCCCGGCATCAGGTCCTCCCGGATCTGTTCCTCCAGGGAGACCAGCGTGTCCCCGACCCGGTCGAAGTCCGCTTCGAGCGCGTCAGGCTCGCAGTCCAGGGACCGGCACGTGGCGACCACCGCCAGCGCCAGGTCGTGGCCGATGTGCGCGTTGATCCCGGCGAGCGCGTGCTGCAGCGGCCGGATCCCCGGATGGCGGCGGTACTGGAGCAGCGGCCGCCAGCACGCCGGTGCCCGCTCCGCCTCCACCGCCGTCAGGTAGCGCTCGGCGAAGCGGACGCTGAGCGTCTCCGCCCGGCGCGGCGACGGGAACGCCCCGCGGGAGATCCGTTCGTGCAGCGTCTGCGTGACCGTGAGGTACACCCGGTTGAAGACGGCGACGCCGTCCCGCTCGGGGAGCCGCTCGTCCAGGGCGCGCATCCGCGCCAGCACCGCTTCCATGGGGGCCATGGGAGGCAGCGTCGCAGCCGCGGGCCGGGATCAGGGGAACTTGGCCGTGCGCTTCGCCGGTTCGGGCGAAACTACGTCAACCGCGCTTGTCCCCGGGGTTCCCGGCGCCGTCCGCCGCGCTCCCGCCGCCCGCCGCGTCCGGCGCCTCGTCGCCCGCCGCTCCGTCGTACGCGGAGGTCCCCGAGTCCAGCAGGGGTCCCTGCTCCTTCATGTGCGCCGGCGCGAAGTACCGCAGCGTGTGGTAGCCGGTGATGACGACGATGGTGCCGAGCGCGATCCCGCCCAGCTCGAAGCTGTCGGTGATGGCCAGCTTGACGCCGCCCACGCCGATGATGATGCCCGCAGCGGCCGGCACCAGGTTCAGCGGATTGCGCAGGTCCACCCCGCCGCTGATCCAGATCTGCGCGCCGAGCAGGCCGATCATGCCGTACAGGATGACGGTGATCCCGCCCAGCACCCCGCCGGGGATCGCGGCGACGACCGCGCCGAACTTCGGGCACAGGCCGAAGAGGAGCGCGAAGCCGGCGGCCGCCCAGTAGGCCGCGGTGGAGTACACCCTGGTCGCCGCCATGACACCGATGTTCTCGGAGTACGTGGTGTTCGGCGGGCCGCCCAGCCCCGTGGACAGCATCGACGCGGCGCCGTCGGCGGCGATGGCCGTGCCGAGCTTGTCGTCGAGCGGGTCGCCGGTCATCTCCCCGACGGCCTTGATGTGTCCCGCGTTCTCCGCGATCAGCGCGATGACGACGGGCAGCGCGATCAGGATCGCGGACCACTCGAACTGCGGCGCGTGGAAGCCCGGCAGGCCGACCCAGTCGGCCTGGGCGACCCCGGACAGGTCGAGCCGCCAGTGGTCGACGGCCTCCGGCCCGCCCGTCGTGGAGTGGATCTTTCCGAAGACCAGGTCGAAGACCCAGGAGACGGCGTACCCGAAGACCAGGCCGAGGAAGATCGCGATGCGCGACCAGAAGCCCCGCAGGCCCACCACGGCGAGGCCGGTGACCAGCATGGTCAGCAGCGCCGTCCACTGGTCCTGCGGCCAGTACGTGGACGCCGTCACCGGCGCGAGGTTGAAGCCGATCAGCATCACGACCGCGCCCGTCACCACCGGCGGCATCGCCGCGTGGATGATCCGCGCCCCGAACCGCTGCACGGCCACACCGGCCAGGAACAGCGCCCCGCCGACCACGAAGACCGCGCCCGTGACGACCGCGCTGTCCCCGCCGCCCGCCCGGATCGCCGCCGCGACGCCCACGAACGACAGCGAGCAGCCCAGGTAGGAAGGGATCCGGCCGCGCGTCGCGAGCAGGAAGATCACGGTGGCGACACCGGACATCATGATGGCGAGGTTCGGGTCCAGTCCCATCAGGACCGGCGCGACGAAACTCGCCCCGAACATCGCCACGACGTGCTGGGCGCCCAGTCCGGCGGTCCGCGGCCACGTCAGCCGCTCGTCCGGCCGCACCACCGCGCCGGGAGCGGGCGTCCGCCCGTCTCCGTGCAGGGTCCAGCGCACGCCGAAGCCCATGTTCCACCACTTCCGTCGGTCGGTCCGGTCACGCTACGAGGCCGGGGGCGGCCAGGCGACACTTTACGGCCGCACGGCGGCGGGTTCGTCCCGGTCCGCGTCCGAGGCCCCCGCCGCCACCGGCCGCTGCCGCAGCACGGTCGCCCCCAGGATCAGGGCGAACGCCAGCAGCGTGACCAGCCCGAACGACACCACCAGCGAGGTCGCGTCGGCCACGGCGCCGATCGCCGACGGGGCGATGAGTCCCGACGTGTACGTGATCGTCGCGACGCCGGCGATGGCCTGCGCCGGGGCGGGCCCGCTGCGCGCGGCCGCCGCGAAGGCCAGCGGGACCACCACCGCGATGCCCAGCCCGATCAGCCCGAAACCGGCCAGGGCCCCGGCCGGATGCCGGACCGTCACCACGAGCAGCCCGCCCGCGGTGGCCAGTACGCCGCCCGCACGGACCGTCCGTACCGCCCCGAACCGGTCCACGACCCGGTCCCCGGCCAGCCGGGCCAGGGCCATGGTGAGGGCGAAGGCGGTGGTGGAGGCGGCGGCGAGGCCCGCGTCCGTGTCGAGCACGTCCCGCAGGTACACCGCGGACCAGTCCATGCTCGCACCCTCCGCGAAGACCGCGCAGAAGCCGATCCCCCCGATGAACAGCGCGGACCTGGGGGGCAGCGCGAAGTGCGGCGGAGCCTCCCCGCCGGTGTCGGTGCGCAGGTCCAGGACGCCCCGTACGGCGACCAGCCCGGCCGCGGTCAGCGCGAGCGCGGCGATCAGGTGGTGGAGACGGGCATCGGCGCCGGTGTGCGCGGCGAGGGTGCCCACGGCCGAGCCCAGCAGGGCGCCCACGCTCCACATGCCGTGCAGCGAGGACATGATGGAGCGTTTCAGCCGGTTCTCGGTCTCCACGCCCAGGGCGTTCATCGCGACGTCCGCCATGCCGGCGGTGGCCCCGTAGACGAAGAGCGCGAAGCAGAGCGTGACGAGGTTGGGGGCCAGGCTCGGGAGGGCGAGGGAGAGCGTCCACAGGGCCAGCAGCACCCGCAGGGCGGTGCGGGCGCCCAGCCGGTGGTTGATCCGCCCGGCGAGCGGCATCGCCAGCGCGGCGCCGAGGGCGGGGAAGGCGAGGGCCAGTCCCAGGGTGCCCGCGCTGAGGTGGGCGTGGTCCTGGATCCACGGGATGCGGGTGGCGAAGGAGCCGGTGACCGCGCCGTGGGCGCAGAAGACGGCGGCGATGGCGAAGCGGGCGTGGCGCAGCCGCGCCGGACTGTGGTCGGTTTCCCCGGTCATGACCCGTAAACTATCAGGGACCCTGCCTGATAGTTAATCCCCGGGAGCTCATAGGATGGGCGCCGTGACCCCTGCCAAGGCCCTGACCGCCGCCGCCCCCGCACCGGGTACCGCCGCCGCGGCCGCCCTCGTCATCGGCCCGTCCCCGGCCTCCCCGAGCACCGCGCGCGCCATCAACGACCGGCTCGCCCTGCGCCTGCTCCAGGACGAGGGCCCGCTGACGGCCACCCAGCTCAAGAAGCTGACGGGCCTGTCCCGCCCCTCCGTCGCGGACCTGGTGGAACGGCTCACCGAGGCCGGCCTGATCGAGGTCGTCGGCGAATCCGGCGAGCAGCGGCGCGGGCCCAACGCCCGGCTGTACGGGATCGTCGCGCGGCGGGCCTACCTCGCGGCGCTCGACGTACGGACGGACAGCGCGACCGCGGTGGTCACCGACCTGCTCGGCAAGCCGGTGGCCGAGGCGGCGCTGCCCGTCGACGCGGTGGAGGAGGCCGTCGACCGCCTCGAGGAACTCGCCCGTGAGGCCGGCGCGGACCGGCTCCACACCGTGGTGATCGGCGCACCCGGCCTGGTCTCGCCGGGCAGCGGACAACTCGGCGACACCACGCGACTGCCCGGCTGGCACCGGGACCTGGTGGCCGCGCTGCGGCGGCGGCTGCCCGCGACCGTCGTGGTGGAGAACGAGACCAACCTGGCGGCGCTCGCCGAACAGCGGGTCGGCGCGGCCCGGGACGTGGACTCCTTCGTGCTGCTGTGGCTCGGCGCGGGGGTCGGCGCGGCCGTGGTCCTGGACGGACGGCTCCGCCGTGGCGCCTCCGGCGGAGCCGGCGAGATCGGCTTCCTGCCCGTGCCCGGCACCGGCGCACTGCCGTCGGCCACCGACTGCTCGGGCGGCTTCCACGCCCTCGCGGGCCGCACCGCCGTCATCGCGCTGGCGGCCGGACACGGCTACCACGGTCCGGTGGAGGAAGCCGTCGCGGGCGCCGCCGGGGAGCCCTTCCTCGAGGCCCTCGCCGAGCGGCTCTCCCTCGGAGCCGCGGCCGTGACGGCCGTTCTGGATCCGGGCTGCGTGGTCCTCGGCGGCGAACTCGGCCGGGCGGGCGGACCGGGCCTCGCCGCCCGGGTCGCCGCCCGGCTGGCCACCCTGACCCCCGTCCCCACCGAAGTCCGCGCCACCGCCCTCGGCGGCCCGGCCATCCTCGCCGGCGCGCGCCTCGCCGCCCGCGAAGCCGCCCAGGCGGACCTGTTCGCCCCCTGAGTCCCACGGCCCCCCGGACCTGTTCGCCCCCCGGTCCCCACCGGGCCGGACGGCGCCGTCCGTCGGCCGTCCGTCGGCCGACCGACGGCGCCGTCACGCTCGTACTCGCCCTATCGGTCGTCGAGTTCTTCTTCGTCGTGCAGCATCCGCCAGATGCGGGTGCGGTGCAGTACGTACAGCGCGATGACCAGGAACACCACCTGGAGGCCCACGGCGAGCAGCCAGAAGACGGCGCCGCTTTCCAACTCGTCCGTCAGGTAGGCGAAGTTCATGCCGAAGAACCCCGTCAGGAAGGTGAGCGGCAGAAAAATGGTCGACACGATCGCCAACCGGTTGATCACGCCGTTCTGGTCGCCGGACACCAAGGAGGAGTAGGTGGTCAAGGCCCGCCGGGCGGCCTCCTGGAGCGACTCGATGTCGGTCAGCACCAGCCGCAGAGTCCGCTGGTACTCGCGGGCGAGCCGCTCGCGCTCCACCGGGAAATTGCGGCTCATCACCCTGCGCGTCACCGCCTCGTCCGCCGCCTGCTGGTAGGGGAGGAGCGTGTGGTGCAGGAGGGCCGCCGTCCGGCGCAGCCGCGCCAGGCGGTAGAGCTGTTCCGGCTGCCGCTGCCGGAACATCTCGTCCTCCAGGTCCTCCACCTCCAGGAGGGACCGGCCGGCGGACCGGCGATAGGTCTCCAAGGCCTCGTCCAGCAGCAGGAACGACGTGGACACGGCGTCGGGGGGTCTCTCGTGCGGGAACCGGGCGATGAGACTCTCCACGAGTGCCGCCGCCCCCCGGCCCCCGGTGCACCGTGACCAGGTACCGCTCGGTGACCAGGGCGTGGACGTGGACGACCCGGCCCGCTTCGATCGCGGGAACGATGAACGCGGCGCTGCCCCCGAGGAACTCGGCCCGAGGGGCTTCCCCCTCCCGGCCGAGCCACGCCAGGTCATCGGCCTCGAGGCCGAGCAGGTGGGCGACCTGCTGGTCGCCGGGCGAGGCCTCCTCGGGCAGTTCCATGTCCACGAACAGGAAACGGGACTCCGCGAGACGCTCACGTGCCTCCGACGCGGGGGTGCGCGTCACGATGCCCTCGGGCATCGACACCACCGATACGATCATCGCCCCTCACCGTGGATCATGCCGTGACCCACGGGTATGACTGCGGGTCAGATGTGACGATATCTCACAAACTGTCCCTTATCGGGTACGGGGGAGCGTGCGGACTGCCTCCGGCCGGTCCGGGCGGCCTCAGCCCGCGTCCTCCCTGTCCCGTGCGGCCCGGGCTGCCAGGAAATCGGCGAAAGTGCCCTGGCCGACCGCGTCGGACGGGGCCAGATGGCCGCCGCGGCGAAAGGCCGCGTACGCCTTTCCCGCCAGGGGCATCGCGAACACCGTCCGTCGCCGCCCCGTCGCCGCGAGGTACGCCCGGCCCAGGTCCACCAAGGGGTGGATTTCCGGGCCGCCCATGTCCGGGACCCGGCCCGCCGGGGTCGGGACGGCGAGCTCCGCCATCCGGTCGGCGACCTCCTCCACGGCGATCGGCTGTACCCGGACCCCCTTCGGCAGCGGCAGCGGCACCACCGGCACCTTCGCCAGCGCGTCCACCGCCATCGCCACCAGGTCGTGGAACTGCGTCGTCCGCAGGATCGTCACGCCCAGCCCCGACGCCTCCAGCATCCGCTCGACCTGGTGCTTCACCTTGTAGTAGCCGAACGGGACCACATCCACCCCTACGATCGAGATGTAGACGATGTTCGTGACCGTCCCGGCCCGCCGGGCCGCTTCGATCAGGTGCCCGGCCGCCACGTCGTCACCGCCGCGCGGGGTGCTCGCGCAGTGCACGACCACCTCGGCGCCCGCCATGGCGGCGTCCAGTCCGCTGCCCGTCAGCAGATCGACCGGGTACTCCGCGGCCCGCCGGCTCAGGACGCGTACGTCGTGGCCGCCCGCCCGCAGCCGGCCGACGACCAGGGCGCCGAGATGTCCGGTGCCCCCGGTGACGAGGATGGTGCTCATGGTGTCCGTTCCTTCCCTCGGGCGGTGCGTGCGGCGCGAGAAGCGCGTGCACGCGATGCGATCACCAGCTGGGACCGGACAGCCCTCCGGAATGTGACAGCTGACGCCGGACGAATTCCAGCTTCTCCGGGTTCATCACCACCCGCGCCTCGCCGACCAGCCCGTCCTCGAAGTCCAGCTGGAGGACTCCCATCCCTCCGATGACCACGGCCGGCTCCCCGTTGACCTCCGCGAAGGAGACCGCGAGGTCGACGGGGTGCTTCCGCAGCACGCCCAGCAGGAACCGCGCCACGTTGTTGCGGCCCTGGACCGGTCGCCGCGCCGCGCTGACCAGGCCGCCGCCGTCGGACACGTACCGGGCGTCGGCGGCCAGCAGTTCCTCCAGCCGGGCCAGGTCCCCGCTGCGCGCGGCTTCGAGGAAGCCCGCCACCAGGCCCTGCCACTGCGCCGGGTCCGGCCGGAAGCGGCGCTCGGGGGCCTTGCCCGCGCTCACCCGTCCCGCCGCCCGCCGGTAGAGCTGGCGGCAGTTGGCCTCGGTGAGGTCGAGGAGCCCGGCGATCTCCCGGTGGCCGTACGCGAAGGCCTCGCGCAGGACGTACACCGCGCGTTCCGTGGGAGTGAGCCGCTCCAGCAGCACCAGCAGGGCCATCGACACGCTGTCGCGCTGCTCCGCCGACTCCAGCGGGCCGAGCGCGCCCTGCCCGGTGAGGACCGGCTCGGGCAGCCAGGGGCCCGCGTACGCCTCGCGCCGGGCGCGGGCCGAGTCGAGCTGGTTGAGGCACAGGCGGGTGACGACCTTGGCGAGCCAGGCTCCGAGGTGCTCGATGGAACCGCGGTCGGCGGAGCTCCAGCGCAGGTAGGCCTCCTGCACGGTGTCCTCGGCCTCCGAGGCCGAACCGAGCATGCGGTAGGCGATGGCGAACATCCGCGGCCGGTGTTCCTCGAAGTCCGCCACGGAGGCGGTGCCCTGTGCGATCACGGCACAAGGCTACGAAGTCGCCGTACGCGAAAGCGCGAGGACCCGGTGGCCGCCGGGCCACCGGGTCCTCGTCTCCTTCACCAGCCGCCTACCGGGTCAGCAGGCGCCCTGGTCCTTCCAGACACCCCAGTCGCCGGTGGTGCCGGGCTCTTCGTTCTGCGTCCACCACTGGGCCTTCCAGTGGTGGCCCTTGTGGGAGACGAGCGACCCGCCCGGGTACACGTTGCCCGCGACGTAGGCCGGGTTGGCGCAGGTGCCGCCCGGGGGAGTCGTGGGAGGCGTGGTCGGCGGGGTGGTCGGGGGGGTGGTCGGCGGCGTCGTGGGAGGCGTCGTGGGCGGGGTGGTCGGGGGAGTGGTCGGCGGCTGCGTCGCACCGCCCGGCTCCACCACCGTCGTACCGCGGGCCAGGTCGCCGGCGATGCCGTACGTCCTGCCGCCGAAGGTCACCGTCCAGTTGGACGGGGTCGAGGTCGGCAGGTAGTAGACGAAGTCCAGCTGGACCGAGGCGCCGGGGGCCAGTGACTGCCAGGCCGGCAGCTTCAGGGAGACCCGGTTGTAGTCGCCCTTCAGGCCGCCCACGTTGCTGCCCGTGTGGTCGCTGCGGATGACCGTGGTGTTCCAGCCGGACTGGTCCTTGGCGTTGCCCGGCGCGGAGGAGGAGTAGTCGAACTGGAACTCCGTACCGCCGGGCAGGGTCGCCGTGGTGTTGTTGGTGATCGTCAGCTTGGGGCTGATCGGGTAGTTGGAGTCGCCGAGGGGGAAGGCGCCGAAGCCGGCGTCGACCTTGATGGCTTCGGTCGGCATCGTGACGCCCGCACGCTTGGCGCCGTACGGGGCGGCCGCCTTGAACTTGTCGTACATCGCGGTCGTCAGGGTGTCGCCCATCTCGTACTGGCCCTTGGCCGCGTTGTACGCGTAGTCGCCGGCGAGCTCCCAGACCATCGTGCCGCCGATGCCCTTGTCGACCACCCAGTCGGCCTTTGCGTTGACGGACTGCTCGTCCTCGGTGGAGAGGAAGACCTTCTTCTGGGCGTTCCACAGCCACGGCGCCACCAGGGTGGAGTCGTACTTGCGGACGTAGGTGCCGGTCAGCGTGGTGTTCGCCGGGAAGCCGTACTGGGTGACGTAGTCGCCGACGACCCCCTTCTCCAGGTTCTTCGCGTGCCACATCGGGTTGGACCCGGCCGGGGACTCGACGCCGTTGGTGTCGAGGTCGTGCCACAGGTTGTCGATACCGACCGCGCCGTCACCGCACTTGGTCAGACCCGCGCCGGCCGGGCAGTTGGTGGCCGGGGCCTTGCCCCACAGGCCGTCCGTGCCGCCCTGCACGTTCTTGAAGCCGCGGGTGTAGTAGGGCAGGCCCATGTTGATGCGGCCGGCCGGCATGGAGCCGCGGAAGTAGTGGTAGGCCCAGTCCGTGTTCAGGTAGCCGATGCCGCCGTACTGGGACGTGGAGTAGACCCCGGCCGCGGCGAGTTCGCCGTCCTTGCCGTCGTCGAAGAGCTGGGCGTTCGGACCGACGAACTCGTTCCAGGCGCCGTGCAGGTCGTAGGACATGACGTTGACGTAGTCCAGGTACTTCTGCATCTGGAACGTCTCCATGCCCCGCAGCAGGTAGCCGGAGGAGGGGGCGGCGACCGAGAGCAGGTAGTGCTTGCCGTCGGTGGCGCCCGCACGGTCGAGCTTCTCGCGCAGCGACTTCATCAGGGCCGCGTAGCCCTTGACGAGTCCGGCCCGGCGGGCGTTGGACAGCTGCCAGTCCAGCGGGTTGCCCGCGTCCTTCATCGTGGTCGGGTACTCGTAGTCGATGTCGACGCCGTTGAACCCGTAGGTGCGGATGAACTCGACCGAGGAGTCCGCGAAGGTGTCGATGCCGGCTTGGTTGACCGAGCCGTCGGCGTTGGTGGCCATCGAGTAGAAGCCGCCGGAGGCGACGCGGTTGCCGTCGTCGCCGAAGTAGCCGCCGGTCTCCGCCCAGCCGCCGACCGAGATCAGCGTCTTGACGTTCGGGTACTGCTTCTTGAATTTGTTCAGCAGGTTGAAATTGCCCTTGTACGGGAGGGCGGGGTCCATCTCGGCGCCCGCGACGCCCGGCCAGGTCATCCCGGTGGCGGAGTTCTTCGCGCCGTCGGCGCCGACCGAGATCTTGTTGTTGCCGTCGACGTGGGCGAAGGCGTAGTTCAGGTGGGTGACCTTGGACCACGGGATGTTGTGGGGCAGGTAGGCCGGCGTGCCGTCCTTGCCCGTGCGCCAGCCGGTGAAGTAGCCGATGACGCGCCGCTGGTGGTCGGTGCCCATCTTCTCGCGACCCTCGGTGTCGTAGACCGAGCAGTACGGGACGTTCACGCCCGGCGTCTTGTACAGACCGTCGGGGCGACAGGACTCGTTGTCGGCGGCGTGCGAGACGCCTGCCGAGAGGCCCGCGACCAACAGTCCGGCGATTGCGGCGCCGGACGTCAGGAGCATCGCTCTCGTGCGTGCGGGGGACAGCATGGTGCCTCCTGGGGAGGGGAGGATGGCAGGACACAACAGGCCGATAAGTGGTGCGTGTTGGCCCGCGACGTGCGCACATCTGACGGGCTGTCTCCCGGGGAAGATGAAGGGAACGTTAAGAGGACTAGACCAACCCGTCAATAGGTCTGGACCAAAGTGGAGCCCGCTGCGAGGCGGCTCGGTCGCGGGCCGGCCCGGAATCGGGCAGGGCCGGGGCAGCCCCCGAGGCGCCTGCGCGGGGCGCGGAGGGAGGGGCCGGACGGAGCAACGGCGACGCCGGAGAGTGACCGCACGTGTGACCTAGGCCACATTGACTCACCCGCATGGCTGCCGATCACCCGTGGCACACTGGCTCTAGTACCAGTAGCAGCGCACTCCGGGGTCGGTGTAATTCCGAACCGGCGGTTATAGTCCGCGACCCGTCCGCAGCCAGCGGCCGGTTGACCAGGTGAAATTCCTGGACCGACGGTTAAAGTCCGGATGGGAGGCAGTGCGCGGCGGGCCAGTCACCGGTACGCCGCCGTCGGCGGTCCATCGACGCATCCCTCGGGACGCGCGTCCGAGTGGACCGTGTTCCCGGCCTCGGCGTCCCCGCGTGTGCTACCCGCTTCATCTGTCGTATCCCGACAGGCCCCGGAGTCCGTGCCCGATGAGGCAGGAGGACCCGGTGGCGACACACGCCGACGCGCACGACAGCGGCAAGCCCGTGCACGGCACGGACGGACCGGCGGCCGACACGTCCGCCCGTGACGCTTCCGCCATGGCCAGGGCCGTCGAGCTCGCAGCCCGCGGAACCGGCTCCACCAGCCCCAACCCCGTCGTCGGCTGCGTGATCACCGACGCGTCCGGCACCGTCGTGGGCGAGGGCTGGCACGAGCGGGCCGGCGGCCCGCACGCCGAGGTCCACGCCCTGCGCGCCGCGGGCCCCGCCGCCCGCGGCGGCACCGCCTACGTCACCCTCGAACCCTGCAACCACACCGGCCGTACGGGGCCCTGCGCGCAGGCGCTCGTCGAGGCCGGCGTCACCCGCGTCCTCTACGCCGTCTCCGACCCGAACCCGCAGGCCAGCGGCGGGGCCGCGACCCTGCGCGCCGCCGGGGTCACCCCCGCGGCCGGACTGCTGGCCTCCGAGGCCGAGGAGGGCAACGCCGCCTGGCTGACCTCGGTGCGGCTCGGCCGCCCGTACGTCCTGTGGAAGTACGCCGCGACCCTCGACGGCCGCGTCGCCGCCGCGGACGGCACCAGCCGCTGGATCAGCTGCCCCGAATCCCGCGACGACGTCCACCGGCTGCGCGCCGAGGCCGACGCCGTCGTCGTCGGCTCGGGCACCCTGCGCGCCGACGACCCGCACCTCGCGGTGCGCGGAGCCGCCGGCCTCCGCGCCGACCAGCCGCTGCGGGTGGTCCTCGACACCCACGCCACCGTCCGGTCCACCGCCCGGGTGCTGGACGACGCCGCGCCCACCTTGATCGCCGTCGCCGAGGACGCCGACACCCGCCACCTGGCCGGAGTGGAGCTGACCCGGCTCCCGTACGACAAGTACGGGCTCTCCGTGGACGCCCTGCTCCTGGAACTCCACCGGCGCGGGGTCCGCTCCGTGCTCCTCGAAGGCGGCCCGACCCTGGCCGGGGCCTTCGTCGCCGCGGGCGTGGTCGACAAGGTCGTCGGCTACCTCGCCCCCGTCCTCCTCGGCGCCGGCCCGAACGCCCTCGCCGACGCAGGCATCGGCACCCTCACCGAGGCGCTGCGGCTCCGGATCACCGAGACCGTCCGCATCGGCACCGACATCCGGGTCACCGCCGTCCCCGCCGTCCGGTCCGCCCCCACCGTCCTCACCTCCCACACTGCCCTCAAGGAGCACTGAGTGTTCACCGGAATCGTCGAAGAACTGGGCGAAGTCACCGCAGTCGAGGAACTTCCCGAGGCCTCCCGCTTCCGCCTGCGCGGCCCCCTCGTCACCGAGGGCGCCAAGCACGGCGACTCCATCGCGGTCAACGGCGTCTGCCTGACCGTCGTGGAGTGCGCCGGGGGCGAGTTCACCGCCGACGTCATGCAGGAGACCCTCAACCGCTCCAGCCTCGGCGCCCTGGGCAACGGTTCCCGCGTCAACCTCGAGCGCCCGATGGCGCTGGGCGGACGCCTCGGCGGACACCTGGTCCAGGGCCACGTGGACGGCACCGGCGCGATCCTCTCCCGCACCCCCTCGGAGCACTGGGAGCTCGTCAAGGTCGCGCTCCCGGCGAACCTCTCCCGCTACGTCGTGGAGAAGGGCTCCATCACCGTCGACGGCGTCAGCCTGACCGTGGTCGAGGCCGCGGCCGACTGGTTCACCATCAGCCTCATCCCCACCACCCTCGCGCTGACCACGCTCGGCATCAAGCAGCCCGGCGACCCGGTCAACCTCGAGGTCGACGTCCTCGCCAAGTACGTGGAGCGCCTGCTCGCCGCCGGCACGACCCCCCAGGCCGGGAACGTGCCGCACACCGAAGGGACAGCCCAGTGAGCGCTCTGACCTGGCTCAACACCGAGGCCTTCGCCGTCTTCGGCCAGAAGGTCATCTGGTCCGACATGATCGGCAACCTGATGGGCCTGGGCGCCCTCGCGCTCGGCTGGCGCCGCTCCCTGTGGACCTGGCCCGCCCAGCTCCTCTCCGGCCTGATCCTCGTCGGCGCCTACGCCTCCGCCCACCTCGCCGGCGGCGTCGGCAAGCAGCTCCTGGTCATCGGCGTCGCCGTATGGGGCTGGCGGGCCTGGCAGCTCGGCAGCCGCAAGGCCCAGGACGGAACCATCGCCGTCCGCACCGCCACCTGGAAGGAGCGCGGCCTCCTGCTGGCCGGCGCGGCCGCCGGAACCCTGGCCGTGGGCGGGCTGTTCACCCTCGTCCCGAGCCTGTCGTGGAGCCCGTGGGCCGACGCCTACATCTTCGTCGGGACCATCGTCGCGATGGTCGCCCAGGCCCGCGGCCTGGTCGAGTTCTGGTTCGCCTGGCTCCTCGTCGACCTGGTCGGCGTCCCCCTCGCCTTCAACAGCGGCCTGGCCTTCTCCGGCCTCGTCTACGTCGTGTACTTCGCCCTCGTCCTCTGGGGCGCCTACGACTGGTACCAGCGCGCGCGCACCACCCCCGCCCCGGCCCTGGAAGGAGCAACGGCATGACCCCGAACCCCGTCCTGAAGCCCGTGCCCGACGAGACCGACCACGAGCCCTTCCGGCTCGACCCCGTCGAGCAGGCCATCCGCGACATCGCGGCCGGGCGCCCGGTCGTCGTCGTGGACGACGAGGACCGCGAGAACGAGGGCGACCTCGTCATCGCGGCCGAGAAGGCCACCCCCGAGATCATCGCGTTCATGATGAGCGAGTGCCGCGGCCTGATCTGCGCGCCGATGGAGGGCCCCGAGCTGGAACGGCTCGAACTCCCGCAGATGGTCCAGCACAACACCGAGTCGATGCAGACCGCCTTCACCGTCTCGGTCGACGCGAGCGCCGCCCACGGCGTCACCACCGGCATCTCGGCCGCCGACCGCGCCACCACCCTGCGGCTCCTCGCCGACGGAGTCAGCGGCCCCGCCGACTTCGTCCGCCCCGGCCACGTCTTCCCGCTGCGCGCCAAGCCCGGCGGCGTGCTGGTCCGCAACGGCCACACCGAGGCCGCCGTCGACCTCGCCCGCCTCGCGGGCCTGCGCCCGGCCGGCGCCATCGTGGAGATCGCCGGCGAGGACGGCGTCATGCTGCGGCTGCCCGAGCTGATCCCCTTCGCCCGCAAGCACGGCCTGACGATCATCTCCATCGAGGACCTGATCGCCTACCGCCGCTCCGCCGAACCCACCGTGCGCCGCGAGGCCCAGGTCAACCTGCCGACCGCCTTCGGACAGTTCACGGCCTACGGATACCGCTCCACCGTCGACGGCGTCGAGCACGTCGCCCTCGTCCACGGCGAGATCGGCGACGGCGAGGACGTCCTGGTCCGGATGCACTCCGAGTGCCTGACCGGCGACATCTTCCAGTCCCAGCGCTGCGACTGCGGCCCCCAGCTGCACACCGCCATGCAGCGCGTCCAGGCCGCGGGCCGCGGCGTGATCGTCTACCTGCGCGGCCACGAGGGCCGAGGCATCGGACTGCTGTCCAAGATGCGCGCCTACGAGCTCCAGGAACGCGGCCGCGACACCCTCGACGCCAACCTGGAGCTGGGCCTGCCCGCCGACGCCCGCGACTACGCGGCCGGCGCCCAGATGCTCGCCGACCTCGGCGTCCACAGCGTCAGGCTGCTGACCAACAACCCCGACAAGGCGGAAGCCCTCGTCCTGCACGGCATCAAGGTTTCCGACCGGGAGCCGATGCCCATGGAGGCGGGCGAGCACAACCTGCGCTACCTGCGCACCAAGCGGGACCGGATGGGCCACGACCTGCCCTGGCTGGACGCGGCCCAGACCACGTCCGCCTGCGGCAACCAGTAGCCACCGGCCTTACCCCACCGGACACACTTCCCCACCAGACACACTTTCCCGCCAGACAACGGAACACCGAGGAGCAGAGCTGTGAGCGGCAAGGGCGCACCCGAACTGAGCGTGAAGAACTGCGGAGACCTGCGAGTCGCCGTGATCGCGGCCCAGTGGCACGAGAAGGTCATGGACGGCCTGGTGGACGGCGCCCTGCGGGCCCTGCACGAGCTGGGGATCGACGAGCCCACCGTGCTGCGCGTCCCGGGCAGCTTCGAGCTGCCGGTCGTGGCGAAGGTACTGGCCGGTCGCGGCTACGATGCCGTCGTCGCCCTCGGCGTGGTCATCCGCGGCGGCACCCCGCACTTCGACTACGTCTGCCAGGGCGTCACCCAGGGCCTGGTGCAGGTATCGATCGACACCGGAGTCCCCATCGGCTTCGGCGTACTGACCTGCGACAACGACGAGCAGGCGCTGGACCGCGCCGGACTCGAGGGGTCGAACGAGGACAAGGGGCACGAAGCGGTCACCGCCGCCGTCTCCACCGCCATGACGCTGCGGACCGTCAGCGAACCCTGGCGCTAGCCGGCACCCGCACACCCCGTATTCTGAGGACCATCATGGCCAACGAACCCTCCAAGAGCTTCGAAGAGCTCTTCACCGAGCTCCAGCTCAAGGCCGCCAACGGCGACCCCAGCACCTCCCGCACCGCCGAACTCGTCGGCAAGGGCGTCCATGCCATCGGCAAGAAGGTCGTCGAGGAGGCCGCCGAGGTCTGGATGGCCGCCGAGTACGAGAGCAAGGAAGCCGCCGCCGAGGAGATCTCCCAGCTGCTCTACCACGTCCAGGTGATGATGGTGGCGCGCGGGATCTCCCTCGACGACGTCTACGCGCACCTCTAGGCCGCAGCAGATCCGCGCGGGCCCCGGCGCACCGCGCCGGGGCGTCCTCGCACCGGTCACCGCACCGAGTACCAGCACCCCCGTTCGCACCTACGCACCAAAGGAAGCCCCATGCTGCGCATCGCCGTCCCCAACAAGGGTTCTCTCTCCGGACCGGCGTCGGCGATGCTCCATGAGGCCGGCTACCGGATGCGCAAGGAGTCCAAGGAGCTCGTGGTCGTCGACCCCGGCAACGAGGTGGAGTTCTTCTACCTCCGCCCCAAGGACATCGCGATCTACGTGTCCTCCGGCAAGCTGGACATCGGCATCACCGGCCGCGACCTGCTGCTCGACTCCGGCGCCAGCGCCGAGGAGATCCTGCCGCTCAACTTCGGCCGCTCCACCTTCCGCTACGCCACGATCCCGGGCACCGCGAAGGGTCCCGAGGACTTCCACGGGATGACCATCGCGACCTCTTACGAGGGAATCGTCGCCAAGCACCTCGCCGACAAGGGCATCGAGGCCTCCGTCGTCCACCTCGACGGCGCGGTCGAGACCGCGATCCAGCTCGGCGTCGCCCAGATCATCGCCGACGTCGTCGAGACCGGCACCAGCCTGCGCAACGCCGGCCTGGAGGTCATCGGCGAGCCGATCATGACCTCCGAGGCCGTCGTCATCCGCGGCAGCGGAACCGACCCCGAGGACCCGCGGGCCCAGCAGTTCCTGCGCCGCCTCCAGGGCGTCCTGGTCGCGCGCAGCTACGTGATGATGGACTACGACTGCCGTGCCGAGCACCTGGAGCGCGCCGTCGCCCTCACCCCGGGCCTGGAGTCGCCGACCGTCTCCCCGCTGCACAACGAGGGCTGGGTCGCCGTCCGCGCGATGGTCCCCGCCAAGGAGGCCCAGCGGATCATGGACGACCTCTACGAGCTCGGCGCCCGCGCGATCCTCACCACCTCGATCCACGCCTGCCGCCTCTGACGCGTGCGCCGGCCCCCGATCCGACGCCGGCGCACCCCGTGACTCGCACCACAGGCACCGTCCGGCACTATCCGAAGTCCGAAGGCATACGAACATGGCCGACGCCACCGCCCAGCCCGTACCGCCCGCCCTCCCGGTCACCTTCCGGCCGACCCGTACCCGGGCCGTCCTGCTGGGCGTCGGCGCGGCCATGTTCGCCACGATCACGACGATCGCGCTGATCCTCGAAACCCTGCACCCCGGTGAGCGGATCGCCTTCGTCTTCACCGCGGTCCTGCTCTCCTCCGTCCTCGTCCTGCTCAGCCGCCCCAAGGTGGTCGCCGACGAGGCCGGGGTGACGGTCGTCAACCTCACCACCACCCGCCGCCTGGAGTGGGCGCAGATCCTGCGCGTCAACCTCCGCCCGGGCGACGCCTGGGTGTTCCTCGACCTCAGCGACGGCACCAGCCTGCCCGCCCTCGGCATCCAGCCGGGGGTCGCCAAGGACCAGGCGATCGCCGACGCCCGCGCCCTGCGGGCCCTCGCCGAGACCCGCGGAACCGGCTCGAAGAACCACTGAGCCCGGCCGACCTCGTCGCTGCGTCCCATTGCGGCGGCGATCTCAGTGACTACCCTGGTGTGGGGGCGCGACGACGCGCCCTCCCACCGGCCCCGGACCTCGTGGCCCGTGGGCACCTGCGACTCGAGGAGTGACTCCCTCCAGCAATGGACGGATCGTCCGGTAGTACCCGCGCCGCCCTCCCCACGTGGGCGGCGGCATCATGACCATCCCGCTACTCCTGCTCATGGCGGCCTTCGCCCTGATCCTCGCCAACGGCTTCTTCGTGGCGGCCGAATTCGGCCTCGTCACGGTGGAGAGACCCGAGGCCGAACGCGCCGCCGCCGAAGGTGACCGCCGTGCCCGCACGGTCGTCGAAGCCCTGCGGGAGCTGTCCTTCCAGCTCTCGGGCACCCAGCTCGGCATCACCATCACCTCCCTGGTGGTGGGCATGCTCGCCGAGCCCGCCCTCGCCGCCCTGCTGGCCGGTCCGCTGTCCGCGACCGGTCTTCCCGAGGGCGTCGTCCCCGGCGCCTCCGTCGTCATCGGCATGCTGCTCGCCTCCGCCGTCCAGATGATCGTCGGCGAGCTCGTACCGAAGAACTGGGCGGTCTCCCGGCCGCTCCAGGTGGCCCGCTTCGTCGCCGGCCCGCAGCACGCCTTCTCCCGGGCCTTCCGGCCGGTCATCGCGGCCCTCAACGCCATCGCCAACCGCCTCGTGCGCGCGCTCGGCGTGGAGCCCACCGAGGAGATGGCCACCGCCCGCACCCCCGGCGAACTGGTCTCCCTGGTCCGCCATTCGGCCCAGGCCGGCGCCCTCGAACAGGACACCGCCGACCTCTTCGTACGGACCCTCTCGCTGGGCGAGCTCACGGCCCAGCTGGTCATGACGCCCCGCGTCAGGGTCAGCGCCCTCCAGCACACGGCCACCGCCGCCGACGTGCTCAACCTGACCCGCGCCACCGGGCTCTCACGCTTCCCGGTCTACCGCGAGCGCATCGACGAGATCACCGGGGTCGTCCACCTCAAGGACGCCCTCGCCGTGGCCGAGTCCGAGCGCGCCCGCACCAGCGTCAGCCGCATCTGCGTCGCCCCGCTGCGGGTGCCCGGCTCCCTGCCGGTGCAGCCGCTGCTGGAACGGCTGCGCAGCGAGCAGCCCATGGCCGTGGTCGTCGACGAGTACGGCGGCACCGCCGGCGTCGTCACCCTGGAGGACATCGTGGAGGAGCTCGTCGGCGAGGTCCGCGACGAGCACGACCTCGCGGAGGACGACCATCCGGAACTGGCCGCCGTACCCGCCGAGGACGGCCGCCCCTCCTGGGAGGCCGACGGCAGCTGCCGCGTGCAGACCTTGCGCCGGATAGGCCTCGAGGTCCCCGAAGGCCCGTACGAGACCGTCGCCGGCCTCGTCGCCGATCTGCTCGGCCGGATCCCCGCCCCCGGGGACCGCGCCGAACTGCCCGGCTGGAAGCTCTCCGTCCGCCAGGTCGGCCGCTACCGCGCCGAGCGGGTCCGGCTGGTGCGCACCGCGCCGCTGGGCTCCGGCCAGCCGGACCCGGGCGTGCCGCACGCCGGCGTACCGGCCCCGGGCGGGTTCGACGCACTGCCCGCCCCCGCACAGCTCCAGTCGGTGGGTGGCCGGTGAACGCGCTCCAACTCCTCTTCGCCCTGCTCCTCGTCCTGGCCAACGGCTTCTTCGTCGGCGCCGAGTTCGCACTCGTCTCCGTCCGGCGCAGCCAGATCGAGCCCCTCGCGGCCCGCTCCAAGCGGGCCCGCCAGGTGCTCCACGGACTGGAGAACCTGCCGCGCATGATGGCCGCCGCACAGTTCGGCATCACCATGTGCTCCCTCACCCTCGGCGCGGTCGCCGAGCCGACGGTGGCCCGGCTGCTGGAGCCCGTCTTCCACGCCGCCCACGTGCCCGAAGGCCTGATCCACCCCCTCGGCTACGCGCTCGCGCTCGCCGCCGTGGTCTTCCTGCACCTGGTCATCGGCGAGATGGTCCCCAAGAACCTCGCCATGGCGGCCCCCGAGAGGACCGCGCTGTGGTTCAGCCCCGGCCTGGTCGCCTTCGCCCGTGTCTGCGGGCCGGTCACCACCGCCCTCGGAGCCTGCGCCAAGCTGGTCCTGAGGCTCTTCAAGGTCGAGCCCAAGGACGAGGTCGAGGCCGTCTACACCTCCGCCCAGCTCGGCCGGCTCGTCGAGGACTCCCGGCAGGCCGGACTCCTGGAGCCCGGCGAACAGGAGCGCCTGGAAGACGCGCTGGAGCTGGGCAGCCGCCCGGTCACCGACGTCCTCCTCGCCCCCGACGGGCTGGTCACGGTCGGGCCGTCCGTCACCCCGCGCCAGATCGAGCAGCTGACGGTCCGCACCGGGTACTCCCGCTTCCCCGTCCGCGCCGACAGCGGCGCCTTCATGGGCTACCTGCACGTGAAGGACGTACTGGACCTGGAGGACCGGGAGCGGGCCGTGCCCCAGCGCGTCTGGCGCCGGATGACCACCGTGTGCTCCACCCTCCCGCTCGACGACGCCCTCAGCGTCATGCGCCGGGACGCCACCCACCTCGCCCAGGTCGCCGACCCGGCCGGACGGGTGCTCGGCCTGGTCGCCATGGAAGACGTACTGGAGACCCTGGTCGGAGAGGTGCGCGACCCCGCGCACCGCACGGCTCCGGCCGCCCGGCGAGCCGCCCCGGCGCCGTCGGCCGCACCGGCCTCCGTCGCACAGGACGCCCTGGCCCGCTGACCGGCCGGAGCCCCGCCCCTACAACGGCGGGGGCTCCGGCCGTTCCTGGGGACCCCGGCCCGACAGGACCTCGCCGTAGGCCTGCATCAGGTCCGCCAGCCGCAGCGTCGACAGGTCCTCCCGGGACGGATCGCCGGCGAAGCCCGACAGCCGCAGGTCCCGGTACGCGCAGCTCTTCTCGTACAGGGTGCGCAGGAAGCGGCCGTTGCCGAGCTCGTCGATCCAGCCCTGCTCCACCACGTGCCCGCTGATGCTGCGCAGCTCCTCCAGCGCCTCCGCGTCCCACAGGTCGCCGTTGGCGTCCGCCAGCACCCCGCCGATCGCCGTCAGCTCCAGCGGCCGGTAACTCGGGAAGTCGACCCGGGTGGTGAACCGCGAGGACAGCCCCGGATTGGTGGCCAGCAGGCGGTCCATGCCCGCCGGATAGCCCGCCAGGATCACCACCAGGTGGTCGCGGTTGTCCTCCGCCCGCTTCAGCAGAACCTGCAGGGCCTCGTCGCCGTACGCGTCACCCTTGCTGTAACCGGAGTTGGAGAGGCTGTACGCCTCGTCCACGAACAGCACCCCGCCGATAGCCGAGTCGATCAGCTCGTTCGCCTTCACGGCGGTCTGCCCGAGGAACTCGCCGACCAGGTCCGCGCGCCCCGCCTCCACCAGGTGGTCGCCGCCGAGCAGCCCCAGCGCGTAGAACACCCGGCCCAGGATCCGCGCGACCGTGGTCTTGCCCGTACCCGAGGGCCCCGAGAAGACGAAGTGCCGTTTCGGCGGCTGTACCGGCAGCCCCTGAACCGCCCGCAGCCTGGCCATGTGCAGTTGCGCGGAGAGGGCCTTCACCTGCCGTTTGACCGGCTCCAGGCCCACCATCCGCTCCAGCTCCTCGAGCGCCTCGGCCAGCGCCGCCGGATCCGCGGGACCGGGCGGCAGCCCCGCCGGGCCGGGCTGGGCCGGCAGCGCCACCTTGCGCCGCGCCCCGCCGGGTCCGCCGGGTCCCCCCGGGCCGGGCCCCGAGGGCGGGCCCCCGGCGCCGTGCCGGGGCTCGGAGGGCTCCGGCGAGGACAGCTGGTCCGGCTCCGCCTGCCCGTCCGCCGCGAGGTCCTGGACCGGGCCCGCGCCCCCCAGCGCCACCGCCGCCAGGTCCCCGCCGGAGGGGGACGGGCCGTGCCCGCCGAGCCCCTCGTAGCCCGTGTTCCCCGCGTACCCGGCGAGTCCGTCGGCGTCCTCGCCGTCCTCGATCGCCGTCAGCCGGGCCGCCGTGTCCATGAACGCCGGGTCCGCCCGGTGCACCGCCCGGTACAGCGGCAGGGCCGCCGCGCTGCGTCCGGTCCCCTCGTGCGCCCGCGCGAGCCAGTACCGCAGTTCCTTGCGCTGTGGCTGCTCGCTGCGGCAGCGCATCAGCGAGGCCGACAGCAGCGGCTCCGCCTGCCCGTACATCTCGAGGCGCACCCGGGCCATCCCGCCGAACAGACCCGCCTCGATGCCCAGCAGCGGATCGTCCACCAGGGAGTCCGTGTGCCGCACCAACTGCTCCCAGTCCTTGACCAGGTACGCGCGGCAGGCGTGCAGGAAGCGGACCTGCGGATCGGTGTCCACGGGCGGCAGTGCGGCCAGCGCCCGGTCCAGCTCCGGCACGTGCCGACCGTCCAGCCAGTGCGAGGCGTGCGCCAGCAGCAGGTCCCGGCGGCTCTCCAGCACCGGTTGCACCCACCAGCCCAGCCAGTACCAGGAGTTCAGCGTCCGCCGGTGGCGGTCCCGTTGCTCCCCGAAGCGGTCCCGGTGGGCGTACATGCGCAGTAACGCGTCGGTGGTGTCGACCCGTAACGCGTGCAGGCCGAGCCAGGCGTCGGCCATCGTGGGATCCAGGCGTACGGCCGTCCGGAACTCCTCCTCGGCCTGGGGGTAGGCGCCCATCGTGCAGGCGTCCACCCCTCGCAGCCAGGCGAGTTCGGCCGGGGCGTGTGCGCTGCCCACCGCGGCGAAATCCATCAGGTCCCCCACAAGCCTGTCCCCGTGGTGCGCGGCAACCCCCGTGACGCACACGTGAGTTGTTCCTGCGCCGATGAAATCAGGGGTGCATCGTACCTGCGGTTACGCCCCTTACGTAGGGTGCGGCGGAGATGGTTGGGGTGCGAGCCCCTGGGGCGCATCGTGACACAGGGTGAAGAGGTGGTGGCTCTCCGGTGCGTGCCGCGGGGGCGCGAAGGCCCGCCGAGGAGCGGATCGCGGAGGGATCCGGGGCGGAACGAAGCCCCCGGTCACGGGGGAACGATCGGGGGCTTCGCGTCCGAGGCGGCCGGTGAGGGCCGCTCGTTCAGAACGTAAGGCCGGCCCGGTCCTCGGGTCAAGGAGGTGGGGAAGGCCTCCGGACCACGGCTTTCCGAGCCTCCTCAGGCCTGGGGGAGCCCGTCACCCTCGGTGAGGGAAGGGGCGGGTGCGGGGGTCTCGGCAGTCCCGGAAGACCACTCGTATCCCGTACCGCTCTGCCGTACCAGCGTGTCCGCGAAGGGGCGCGAAGGGTCATCCGAGAAGTGCGCGAGCTCCGCGCGCTCCCATCCGTCCCAGAAGTCGGAGAGTTCACGCCCGTCCCGGTCGCGTCCGCGCCCCCAGGACTTCGCGTGCGGCATTTCCATCCACAGCAGCCGCGCCAGCCACGGGCGCAGTGCCCGGCGCCCGGCGCCGACCCCCTCGACGAGCAGCACGGACGCCGGCTCCAGCTGCCGCTCCGGCCCGAAGTCCCGTGCGACCCAGTCGTACGGTGCCCAGTGCGCGGGCCGTCCCGCGGCCAGCGGCTCCAGCACCTGGACGCGCAGCCGCCGGTCCCAGCCGAAGAGTTCCTCGTGGGTGGCCACGTCGTCCAGGTGCAGCACGGGCGCACCGCCCAGCGCCTCGGCGAGCCGCCCCGCGAAGGTGGTCTTGCCGGAACCGGCGTGCCCGTCGATGCCGATCAGGCGCACCGGCCCGAGGGAGGGCGGCAGGGCGGCGAGCTCGCGCGCGAGCGACCGAAGGGGATGAAGGGGCGGAAGTGACGGCTGAAGCTCCACTCGCCCAGCGTAGGGGCTCCGGCGGCGGGCCCGGCCCGGCGCCCGCGTCACCCCGACACGGCCCCGTGGCTTCGGCGTCCGGCACGCGGGAACTGGAAGGGTGGAGCCGTCGACCACCGCAGCTACCCCTGGGGGCCACGCCGATGTCCGCACCCACACCACGCCGTGCCCTGCTGGCCGTCGTCCTCGCGGCCGCCACCGCGGCCACCGTCCCCGGCGGCCGGGCCGGGGCCGGCCCGGAGCCCGCGCCCGGCGCCGGCCCGGCAACGGATCCGCCGGCGGTGGCCGCACCCGCCGGCGCGGCCACCGCCAGGACGGTGGACAACCGGTTCTGGTACTCGTACGCGCACTGGCGGGCCGGGACGCACCAGGGCACCACGCCCGTCGGCGGCGCCCGCCCCGGCCTGGAGATCAGGACCCCGGCCGGCCGCAGCGAGTACGCCGACCCGCACACCGGGAAGAGGAGCACCTGGGAGTACGCCGTCTGGACCTCCCCGGTGCACGCCTCCACCGTGCCCGCCACCGAGGCCGTCGCCTCCTGGAACGCCCGCACCCCGGCCGGAACCTGGATCCAGATCGAACTGCGCGGCACCTACACGGACGGCACGGCCAGCCCCTGGTACGTGATGGGCCGCTGGGCCTCCGGCGACGGCGACATCCGGCGCACCTCCATCGACGGCCAGACCGACGGCAAGACCACCGTCTGGACCGACACCGTGGCCGTGGACGCCCGCGCGAGCGGGCTGCGGATCAAGGACTGGCGGCTGCGCCTGACCCTGTACCGCAAGCCGGGCGCCGAGCGCGGCCCGACGGTGTGGCTGGCGGGCGCCATGGCCTCCGGACTCCCGGACCGCTTCACCGTCCCGGCCTCCGTCCCCTCCGGCGTGGCCCACGAGCTGGAGGTGCCGCGGTACTCGCAGGAGGTCCACGTGGGCCGGTACCCCGAGTACGACAACGGCGGCGAGGCCTGGTGCAGCCCCACCTCCTCCCAGATGATCATCGAGTTCTGGGGCCGCAGGGCCAGCGCCAAGTCCCTGGCCTGGGTCAAGAAGGGCTATGCCGACCCCCAGGTCTGCCACGCCGCCCGCTCCACCTACGACGCCGCGTACAAGGGCTGCGGAAACTGGCCCTTCAACGCCGCCTACGCCGCCACCTACCGGCAGATGGCCGGCGTCGTCACCCGGCTCGGCTCCCTCACCGACCTGGAGACCCTGGTCCGGGCCGGCATCCCGGTCATCACCTCGCAGTCCTTCACCCCCGAGGAACTCACGGGCGCGGGCTACGGCACGGCCGGCCACCTGATGACCGTCATCGGCTTCACCGCGGCCGGCGACGTGATCGCCAACGACCCCAACTCGGCCGACAACGCGTCCGTGCGCCGCGTCTACCGGCGCCGCGAATGGGAGAACGCCTGGCTGCGCACCAAGCGCAAGGGCGCGGCGGGCAAGGTCGTCTCCGGCACGGGCGGTGTCTGCTACCTCTACGGCCCCGCCCGCCCGAACGCGGGCCAGCTCGCCGCGTTGCGGGCGGTGGGTGTCCTGTAGGAACCCGGTGAAGCCCCGTCCGCGACGGGCGAGGAGCCCTCGCCGCCAGGAGGCGACCCGTCCCGGTCGGCCCCGGGCGGCGCAGGCCGCGCGGGCTCCGGCGCCGGGGCGCATGGTGGAGGGGTGACCCCCGACGCCCCCAGGGGTGCCGTCCGCGCGGCGGGACGCTCGAAGCTCTTCTGGACCGGCATCGTCCTCATGGTCCTGGGTTTCTCCGCGCTCTGCGCGCTCACCCTCGTCACCGTGTCGGCGCAGGCGCCACCCGGAGAGGTGACGGTGGTGTCCACCGTCACCGCGCCCCCTCCTGACGCGCCCGCCGCCTCCGAGGAGGCCTCGCCGAGCCTTTCGGCGCATCCCACCCGGTCCGGTGGGGCCGACGCGGCCCCGACGGCGCGACCGCCGCGACCGACCGGCGTGCCGCCGGCCGGCGTCGTGACCGAGACGCGGACCGTGACGGTGGGGCCGACGGTGACGGTGACCGAGAAGATGATCGAGAGGGTGACGACGACAGCCCAGGAAGGCGGGGGAGGCAAGGTCGAGTGGGCGCTCGCCGGCGCCGCGTTGCTGACGGCCCTGTCCGGCGCGACCAGCACCGCCGCCGGGGTGCGCAAGGACCGTCGACGGGCGCAGCCCCGCAGGCGGTAGCCGGGCGCAACCCGCGAAAATCCCGTTGACCCGAATGCGTGAAAAGGGAAGATAAGGGAATAAAGGTCACATAAAGGCTTCGCGCTTCACAAGGAGGCGGCCCCATGACCACCCACAGCATCGAACACCACCCCGACCTCGCCGAGATGCGCACCCGGTTCGAGCGCGTCACCAGCACCCCGGGCGCCCAGGCCGTCGAGGCGCTGGCGCTGATCACGGGTCTCTACCTGGCGGCCTCGCCGTGGATCGTGGGATTCAGCGGACTGAGCGCGCTGGCGGTCAACAACCTGATCGCCGGTCTGGCGTACTGCCTGTGCATGAGCGGGCTCGGCTCCGCCTACGAGCGCACCCACGCCATGGCCTGGACGGCGGTCGCCCTCGGAGCCTGGACGATCGTCGCGCCGTGGGTCATCGCCGGAAACGTCGACACGACCCGCACCGTGGTGAGCAACGTCATCGCCGGCGGCGTCGCCCTCTGCCTCGCCCTGGCCATGGCGGCCATGGCCGGCCGCAGCCGCGCCACCTGACCGTGCCCGCACGGCCGCCTGCCGTGCCCGCGCCCCTCACGCCCCCGGCCCGCCCCGCGGCCGGGGGCGTGAGCCATGCCACCCGTGACCATCGTCCTATCGCGAGGGGTGCCACCGCTGTCACATTGGACGGCATGACCGCACACAGCGCAGCCCCGACCTCCCGTGCCCGCCACCTGGTCCGCACCGGCGGCCCCGAGGACGGCTCCTCCTGGCTGGAGCACGTGCTCGGCTGGACCCTGGTCGTCGTCGTGGCCATGTTCGTCACCCAGGTCGGCTGGCTCTGATCAGCCGTCTGCGATACTGCGGGCATCCTGAGGCGGTTCGAGGCTAGGGCTGAATTTGAACAATAGTCAACAGCGCGGAGCGACCGGGCGCTCGCAGGTTCGGCGGGCCGAACTCATCGCGATCGGCCGCAAGTTGTTCGCCGACACCTCGTACGACGCACTCTCCATGGACGACATAGCCAAGCACGCCGGCGTCGCCAAGGGCCTCATCTACTACTACTTCAAGAGCAAACGCGGCTACTACCTGGCCATCGTCGAGGACTCCGTCGCCGGGCTCGTCGCCCGCGCCGGCGCCGCCGACGACGTCCCCGACGCCGAGCGGGTGCGCCGCACGATCGACGGCTACCTCCACTACGCCGAGCACCACCAGGCCGCCTACCGCACCATCGTCACGGGCGGGGTCGGCTCCGACGCCGAGGTCCTCGCCCTCCGCGACGCCGTCCGCGAGGAACTCGTCGCGGCCATCGCCGAAGGCGCGTACGGCCGCCGCACGATCCCGCCGGTCGCCCGGCTGGCGCTGGTCGGCTGGCTGTCGGGGGTGGAGGGCGGCACGCTCGACTGGATCGGCTCGGCCGAGGTGCCCGGACGTCCCGACCGCGCCGAGGTCGGCGCCCTGCTGGTCCGTATGCTGCGCGCGACGCTCGCGGTCATCGAGGAACTCGTTCCCGGGTGCCCGGCCCCGCCCGCGGCCCGGAGCGGTCTCACGGGCGGTGATCCCCTACCCGTGACGGGAAGCCCCTGATCGGGCATACTCAACCGCCGCAGCCACTTGAACAGGACCTTCTCGCGATCCGGGAGGGCACTATCGGCTGTGAGCCCCGAGACCCGGCGACGCGTACCACCCTCACGCGCCGCCCCGTGCTTGACGAATGAGGAGAGCGCCGCCATGATCGACCGCGCGCCGCACCAGGTGGACCGGCAGCTGCCCACCGAGGAGTCCCGCGACCTGCTCGCGCTCGTCCGCGAGATCGCCCAGCGGGAGATCCGGCCCCAGGCCGCAGACGAAGAGGACGCGGGCCGCTTTCCGCGCGAGGTCTTCCGACTGCTCTCCGAGGCCGGGCTGCTCGGTCTTCCGTACGCCGGCGAGTCCGGCGGCGGCGACCAGCCCTACGAGGTCTACCTCCAGGTCCTGGAGGAGCTGGCCGCGGCCCGCCTGACCGTCGGGCTCGGCGTCAGCGTCCATTCGCTCGCCTGCCACGGCCTGGCCGGCTACGGAACCAAGGAGCAGCAGGGCGCCCACCTGCCCGCGATGCTCGGCGGCGGCCTCCTCGGCGCGTACTGCCTCTCCGAGCCGGGAGCCGGCTCCGACGCGGCCTCGCTCACCACCAAGGCGGTCCGGGACGGCGACGACTGGATCATCGACGGCACCAAGGCCTGGATCACCCACGGCGGGGTCGCCGACTTCTACACCGTCCTGGCCCGCACGGGCGCGGACGGCCCGAAGGGCATCACGGCCTTCCTGGTCCCGGGTGACGCGGCGGGCCTCACCGCGGCGGTCCCGGAGAAGAAGATGGGCATGAAGGGCTCGCCCACCGCCCAGCTCCACTTCGACGGCGTGCGGGTCCCCGACAGCCGCCGCATCGGCGAGGAGGGCCAGGGCTTCACCATCGCCCTCGCCGCCCTGGACGCGGGCCGCCTCGGCATCGCCGCCTGCGCGATCGGCGTGGCGCAGGCCGCCCTGGACGAGGCCCTGGGCTACGCCCTGGACCGCAAGCAGTTCGGACACCCGATCGCCGACTTCCAGGGCCTGCGGTTCATGCTGGCCGACATGGCGACGAAGATCGAGGCGGGCCGCGCGCTGTACCTGGCTGCGGCGCGGCTGCGGGACGCGGGCAAGCCGTTCTCCCGCCAGGCGGCGATGGCCAAGCTCTTCTGCACCGACGCGGCGATGGCCGTCACGACGGACGCGGTGCAGGTGCTCGGCGGCTACGGCTACACGGCGGACTTCCCCGTCGAGCGCCTGATGCGCGAGGCCAAGGTCCTCCAGATCGTGGAGGGCACGAACCAGATCCAGCGCATGGTGATCGCCCGCCACCTGGCGGGCCCGGAATCCCGCTGAACCGCTCCGGTCGGAGCGCCGCGCCGGTCCTTCGTCCGCGCGACCGGGCGGCGGTCCGGGTGCGTGACGGCCGCGCGTGCCCACGCGCCGCGTCCGACGGCTCGTCCGCCCGCTGAGGTGTTCGGCCGCTGATCGGTCCGCCCGCTGACGGGTCCGGCCCACGGCGGCGGCCCGCGCGCGCCGCGGGGCGGTCAGGCGCCGAAGAGGGGGCCGCTCGGCCAGATGGGCGAGGACGTGATCGTGGACCACTCCGGATCGCGCCGCCCGGGCACGGTCCGGCCGTCCTCGGCCCAACGGGTGAGCAGTGCGCTGTAGATGGGCGGGTCGGCCGTGAGCTGAACCGATTCTTCGTTTCCTGCTGCCGGTGCCCGTCGGCGGCGCCCCACCTTCGGCGTGGAAGTCTCCATCGTGGTCATGCCGGGCCAACGCGGCACCGGACCCACGGGTAACCCCGCCCATCCGTTCGACAGGCCCCCCGCTTGCCCCTCACCGCCGGCTACGGCGGCCTCCGCCGGGGGCACCCGGTCCGTGGGCCGCCCCGCCGGTACCCGCCGCACACCGTGCCTTGCCGGTACCTGCCGCACACCGTGCCTTCCTGACAGTTCATGCCACGACTCTGGCCCGCGCCACTAAATCTGACGTACCGTCATTTCCGCCCAGGTGCCACCCGTACACCGCCCCGGAGGTTTCGTCATGCCCGCCGACCGCCCCATATCGCTCGACGAGTACCCCATCCACCAGGCCCCGTTGTCGATGAAGCACCTCGTCACCGGCGACCGCAACGCCTACGACCGCTGCATCTTCCACGTCTTCGACCACGCCGGCCGCGCCGTACTCATCGTCGGCCTCGGGGTCTATCCCAACACCGGGGTCATCGACGCCTACGCCACCCTGCGCGTCGGTGACGAACTCCTCGCCGTCCGCGCCTCCGACGCCCTGAGCGACGACCGGATGAACCTCTCCGTCGGCCCGCTCCGGATCACCGTCGACGCACCCCTCAAGCGCATCGGGCTCACCTGCGCCGCCGACCCGGACGACCCCGACGGACTCTCGTACGACATCAGCTGGACCGCCGAGTTCCCCGCCGTCTGGGAGCCCCACCACACGCAGCGCCGCGGCGACCGCCTCATCCTCGAAGGCCGCCGCTTCGTCCAGGCGGGTCACGTCACCGGCACCATCCGAGCCAAGGGCGAGGAGCACGTCCTCGACGCCGCCGGGTGGACCGCCACCCGCGACCGCAGCTGGGGCGTGCGCCCGATCCCCGGGGAGGACGGCGCCCGCGCCGCCGAGGAGCACCGGCCCGAGGGCTTCCACTGGCTCTGGATCCCCGTCCGGTTCGAGGACCGCTTCCTGATGGTCATCGCCCAGGAGGACGCCGACGGCCTGCGCAACCTCAGCGAAGCCGTCGAGGTCTTCCCCGAGGACAGCGGCCGTCACGACGTACAACTCGGCTGGCCGCACACCGACATCCGCTACCGGCCCGGAACCCGCCACCCGGTGAGCGCCGTCGTGCACCTCACCGACCCGGCCGGCCGCAAGCCCCTCGAACTCGGCGTGGAGATCCTGAACTCCTCCCCGCTCGCGGTCGGCGCCGGCTACCCGCCCGCGTCCGACTGGCAGCACGGCACCTGGATGGGCCGCGGCTGGACCGATCGCCGCGCGTACGACCTCTCGGACCCCTCCGCCCACCCGATGGCCGCCTTCGGAGTCACCGACCACTCGGCCCGCTTCACCCTCGACGGCCGGACCGGCTTCGGCATCTTCGAACACGGCAGCTTCGGCCGCCACGACCCGAGCGGCTTCACCGACTACGGCTCCGTGGCCCCGTAGCGGCGCAGCAGCAGACGAGGGCCGGACAGCAGCAGGACGAAGGCCGGACAGCAACAGGCAGGTCAGGCAGGAACAGGAAGGGGTACCCCCATGGCAGGACCGGCACCACGCCCCCGCACCTCCACCCGCGAACCCGAGGAACTCGGCCGGCGTCTCGCCGCCTGGCTCGACACCGAGCTCCCCGGCGCGAAGGTCACCAACGTCTCCGTCCCCGGCTCGAACGGCATGTCCAGCGAGACCCTGCTCTTCGACATCGAGCACCCGGACACCCCCGTCCACGCCTGCGCCCTGCGCCTCGCCGCGGACCCGGCCGCCTACACCGTCTTCCCCACCTACGACATGCCCCGCCAGCACCGCGTGATGAGCCTGGTCGCCGCGCACACCGACCTGCCCGTTCCGCGCGTCCAGTGGCTGGAAGAGGACCCGGCCGCGCTCGGAGCGCCCTTCTTCGTGATGGCCCGCGCCGAGGGCCGCGTACCGCCCGACGTGATGCCGTACACCTACGAGGGCAACTGGCTCCACGCCGCGACCGACGCCGAGCGCGCCGGACTCCAGGAGGCGAGCATCTCCCTCCTGGCCCGGCTCCACGACCAGTTCCCGCCCGAGGAGGCGCAGTTCCTCCTTCCCGAGGGCGACGGCAGCCCGCTGCGCCGCCACGTCGGCGCCCAACGCGCCTACTACGACTGGGTGGTGGCCGGAAAATCCAGGTCCCCGCTGCTGGAACGGGCCTTCGCGCGCCTCGAAGAGCTCTGGCCGGCCGACGAGGGCGGCCCGGCCGTCCTCAACTGGGGCGACGCGCGCATCGGCAACGTGATCTACGAGGCCGACGGCTTCGCGCCCGTCGCCGTCCTCGACTGGGAGATGGCGGCCTTCGCCCCGCGCGAGGTCGACCTCGGCTGGACGGTCTACCTCCACCGCTTCTTCCAGGACCTGACCGTCGGTTTCGGCCAGCCCGGACTGCCCGAGTTCCTGCGGCGCGACGACATCGAGCGCCGGTACGCCGAACTCACCGGGCACACGCCCCGGGACATGGAGTTCCACACCCTCTACGCCGCCCTGCGGCACGGGATCGTGATGCTGCGCATCGCCTACCGGCAGGCGCACTTCGGCGAGGTGCAGGTCCCGGCGGACCCGGACGGCCTGATCCTGCACCATGCCAGCCTGGCCGCCATGGTGCAGGGAACGTACTGGTAGCCCGGACACCGGAGTTCGGGGTCGCGGGAGTGGATGCGCCGACGTGGGCGCGGACGCGGGAGGCGGTTGCGCGGACGTACGGCGCGCGGGCGGCGGCCCGGGCGGCTCAGGCGGCCTGGGCGTGCTGCCGCATCTGCGGCAGGACCGCGGGCGCCGGCATCCGGACCGGGCGCGAGCCGGGGCCGCCGACGTGCGAGAAGGGCTGCGTACGCCAGTCCAGGCCCTGCGGCAGCGCGAGGTGCACGACGGGCTCCAGCTCCACGGTCCCCTCCACGGCGGGTCCCAGGGTGGGCAGCGCGTCGGAGGCGGGCCGCCCGGTACCCGCGCACACCGTGAGCCCGAAGGGGTTCCACGGGGTCAGGCAGAGGGCGTGCTGCGGCAGGAACTCCTCGTCCGCGACGAGGGCGATGGCCTGACCGCAGTCCGGGCAGACGGCGTGGTGGATCTCGAATCCCTCGCCGTATCCGAGGTAGTCGTCGTCGTCGGCGTAGTCGCCCTCGACGATTTCCAGGGGCTCCGGTTCGGTGCGACCGGCGCGCTTGGTGTTCAGCATGGATGTACTCCCCCTTGGGTGGGCCGGGCGGGCAGCTTCTTCGCCCACGGCCATCCCAAGCACTTCCCGTCGCGCGGCACGAGTAACCACATCCGGCCGTCGTACGCCCGCGTACCCCTGTGGCCTTGGTCACATGCCCGGCGCAGGTGCCGTGCGGTGCCGCGTCAAAACGTGGACACGGCTGGGCCTGAGGCGGCCCAGGGACGTAGGTTGTGCGGCTATGAGCGCAATGGAGGAGCTGGACCGCCAGATCGTGGATCTGCTCGTGCGGGACGGGCGGATGAGCTACACGGACCTGGGCAAGGCCACCGGCCTGTCCACGTCGGCGGTCCACCAGCGAGTACGCCGCCTGGAACAGCGCGGAGTCATCCGCGGCTACGCGGCCGTCGTCGACCCCGAAGCCGTCGGGCTGCCGCTGACCGCCTTCATCTCGGTCAAGCCCTTCGACCCGAGCGCGCCGGACGACATCGCGGACCGGCTGTCCGGGGTTCCGGAGATCGAGGCATGCCACAGCGTCGCGGGCGACGAGAACTACATCCTCAAGGTCCGCGTCGCGACCCCTCTGGAACTCGAGGACCTCCTCGGGCGCCTGCGCGCCCTGGCCCACGTCGCCACCCGTACGACGGTGGTCCTCTCCACCCCGTACGAATCCCGCCCCCCGCGCGTCTGACGGCCGCCCGGCCGGGACCGCGCCGCGACCCACGCCGGGACCGGTACGGGACCTCGTGCCCGTCCGGCCCGGGAGCGGCCCCGGCCCGGGAACCCCGCGGTCCGACCCCGACCGTCAGGACGGCGCGCCCCAGAGGGGAGACTGTCGGCATGACAGACCGCACTGCCGACTCCGCCACCGCCGCCGGAACGCCGGGCACACCCGCAGCCTCCGGACCCCAACGGACCGTCCTCCTGCGCGGCGGAGAGGTCCACAGCCCCGCCGACCCCTTCGCCACCGCGATGGTGGTCGAGCGCGGCCACGTCGCCTGGGTCGGTTCCGAGGGCGCCGCGGACGCCTTCGCGCAGGGCGTGGACGAGGTCGTCGACCTCGACGGCGCGCTCGTCACACCCGCCTTCACCGACGCCCACGTCCACACCACCTCGGCGGGCCTCGCCCTGACCGGACTGGACCTCTCCGGGGCGGCCTCCCTCGCCGAGGCCCTCGCGCGGGTCCGGGCGTACGCCGAGCGCCGCCCCGCCGACCGGGTCCTCCTCGGGCACGGCTGGGACGCGGCCCGCTGGCCCGAGCGCCGTGCCCCCGGCCGCCGGGAACTCGACGAGGCCACCGGCGGCCGGCCGCTCTACCTCAGCCGCATCGACGTCCACTCCGCCGTGGTGACCACGGCCCTGCTGGACCTCGTTCCCGGGGTCCGCGGCACCGGCGACGAGCCGCTGACCCGCGACGACCACCACCAGGTCCGCCGCGTGGCGCTCGAGGCCCTCCTCCCGGCCCAGCGCGCCGAGGCCCAGCGGGCCGCCCTGGACCGGGCCGCTTCCCTCGGCATCGGGTCCGTCCACGAGTGCGGGGGTCCGGACATCTCCTCCGCCGAGGACTTCACCGCCCTCATGGAGCTCGCGCGCACGCGCCCCGGCCCCCGGGTCTTCGGCTACTGGGCCGACCGCGACCTCGACCAGGCCAGGGCGCTCGGCGCCGTCGGGGCCGCCGGCGACCTCTTCGTCGACGGCGCCCTCGGCTCGCACACCGCCTGCCTGCACGCCCCGTACGCCGACGCGGGCCACACCGGCACCGGCTACCTCGACGCGCACGACGTCGCCGCACACGTGGCGGCCTGTACCGAGGCGGGGCTCCAGGCCGGTTTCCACGCCATCGGCGACGCGGCGATCAGCGCCGTGATCAGCGGCGTCACGGCCGCCGCCGACAAGGTCGGCCTTGACCGTGTGCGGGCAGCCCGCCACCGCGTCGAGCACGCGGAGATGATGACCCCGGCGGCCATCTCCGCCTTCGCGGCGCTCGGCCTCACCGCGTCCGTCCAGCCCGCCTTCGACGCGCTGTGGGGCGGCGAGGAGGGCATGTACGCCGACCGGCTCGGTGCGGAGCGCGCCCGCACGCTCAACCCGTACGCGGCCATGCTCAAGGCCGGCGTCCCGCTCGCGTTCGGCTCGGACGCCCCCGTCACCCCGCTCGATCCCTGGGGCACGGTCCGCGCGGCCGCGTTCCACCGCACGCCGGCCCACCGGATCTCCGTCCGGGCCGCGTTCGCCGCCCACACCCGCGGCGGCTGGCGGGCCCTGGGCCGCGACGACGCCGGCATCCTCGTTCCCGGCGCCCCGGCCGACTACGCGGTCTGGCAGGCCGCCGAACTGGTGGTGCAGGCCCCGGACGACCGGGTCGCCCGCTGGTCCACCGACCCGCGCTCCGGCACCCCCGGACTGCCGGACCTGACCCCCGGCGCGGAGCTGCCGGTCTGCCTGGCCACCGTCGTCGGCGGCCGGGAGGTATTCGTACGGCCACAGGAGTGATCCGCCGCTCCCTGGTTCGGTAAGGGCGGCCGGACCCGGATAGGTTCGGCCGGGTCCACCACCGGACGGAGCCGTTCGCTCAGCCGCGCCCGCGCCTCGGGGGCGAGGGAAGGTTTCGCTAGAAGGGGTCCCCCTGCTCCGAGGGAGCACGGGGGAGGGTGGCCTCCGGTCGGGGCCCGTCGGTCCAGTAGACAACGGTCAGGCGGCCCGCAGCCAGCGGGCGCCGGTCCGGCCCGAAGGACCGCGGGCTCCGATCGCTGTTCTAAAATCATCCTCTGCGACACGACGTACACGAAGACGTACGGGATGTACGAGAACGCAAAAGGGGAATCAGTGAGCGACGGCGGACAGCGAAGCTACGGACCGCTCGGCACGGCCTTGGTGATCATTCCGACCTACGACGAGGCGGAGAACATCGGGCTGATCGTCGGCCGCGTCCGCGCGGCTGTGCCCGAGGCCCACATCTTGGTCGCGGACGACAACAGCCCCGACGGGACGGGAAAACTCGCGGACGAGCTGGCGGCCCAGGACGAGCACGTCCACGTCCTGCACCGCAAGGGCAAGGAAGGGCTCGGGGCGGCCTACCTGGCCGGCTTCCAGTGGGGCCTGGACCACGGCTACGGCGTCATCGTGGAGATGGACGCCGACGGCTCCCACCAGCCCGAGGAACTGCCCCGGCTGCTCACCGCGCTCGAGGGCGCCGACCTGGTGCTGGGCTCCCGCTGGGTCCCGGGCGGCCGGGTCGTCAACTGGCCGAAGAGCCGCGAGTTCCTCTCCCGCGGCGGTTCCACGTACTCCCGGATGATGCTGGGCGTCCCGATCCGGGACGTCACCGGCGGCTACCGTGCCTTCCGGCGCGAGACCCTCGAGGGCCTCGGCCTGGAGGACGTGGCCTCCGCCGGGTACTGCTTCCAGGTGGACCTGGCCCGCAGGGCCGTGCGCAAGGGCTTCCGCGTGGTCGAGGTGCCCATCACCTTCGTGGAGCGCGAGTTCGGCGACAGCAAGATGAGCAAGGACATCGTGGTGGAGGCCCTCTGGCGGGTCACCCAGTGGGGCGTGAAGGAACACGTGAACAAGGTGACCGGCAGACTCCGCGGCAAGTAGCCCGCGGCAGGCCGTCCGCGGCGGCAGCCGGAACGGCAGCCGGTGGTCGCCGGCGCTGCCGTGCCCGTCCCGGCCAGCAACGGCACCTGCACCCCTAGGGGATGTCCGGTACCTCCGGCTGAGGACGCTTTTATGTCGCCCCAGGCACACTGGTGGTATGACGACCGGAGTTCCGACCAACGCGGCCCCCCGGCGGCGTTCGTCCGCCCGCACCTTCCTCCCCCTTGCCATCGCGGCCTGGCTGATCCTGGAGATCTGGCTGCTCAGCCTGGTCGCGGGAGCGCTCGGCGGCGGTGCCGTCGCCCTGCTGCTCGCGGGCGGTCTGGTACTCGGCGCGGTGGTCATCAAGAGGGCCGGGCGGCGCGCCTTCAAGAACCTGACGGACACCTTCCAGCAGGCCCAGGCGGGCCGGCAGCCCGCCCCGGCGCAGCCCGGCAAGGGCAACGGCCTGACCATGCTGGCCGGCCTCCTCCTGATGATGCCGGGCCTGATATCCGACGCGGTGGGCCTGCTCTGCCTGCTCCCGCCGGTCCGCGCCTGGATCGGCCGCCGCGCGACCAGGACGCTGGAGCGCACGATGTCGTCGGCGCCCACCGGTTCCCTCGGCGACGCCTTCCAGCAGGCCCGCATCCACTACCCCGACGGCAAGGTCATCCCGGGTGAGGTCATCACCGGCGAGGTCGTCCGCGAGGACCGGCCGCGGCAGTCGGGCGCCGAGGCCGCCTCCGACCCCGGCTACCGGCCGCCGCTCACCCCCTGATCCACGGGAAAGCCGAGGGCCCCCGCCACAGTGTGGCGGGGGCCCTCGGCTTCTTGCTGTCGTGCTGTGCTGCTGTTGCTGTGCTGGCGTCCGGCTGTCAGGCGGACTTGCGGCTGTCCCGCGGATGCACGGCAATGTTCATGGCGCCGGAACGAAGGACCGCCAGCCTCTCGGCCAGCACTTCCTCCAGCTCCTCGCGGGTGCGTCGCTCCATGAGCATGTCCCAGTGCGTTCGCGCAGGCTTGCCCTTCTTCTCTTCGGGCCCGTCCCCGTCCACCAGGAGTGCCATGGCGCCGCACGCCTTGCACTCCCACTCCGGCGGGATTTCTGCCTCAACCGAGAACGGCATCTCAAATCGATGTCCGTTCTGGCATGCGTACTCCACCGCCTGGCGCGGGGCCAGATCGATGCCGCGGTCCGTCTCGTAGCTGGTAACCACGAGCCGCGTACCGCGGAGAGCTCGCTCACTCATGAATCGTGCCTCCCGGGCTTGTCGCCCACAGGACAGGTGTCGCTGTCGTCGTCATCCGGTCAACGTCCGGTCGGCGGTATAGATTCCCGCTCCGGGTCGTGCGTCGCCCGTCGTGCCGCCCCTTGTTGTACCCACCAATGCCCGTTTTGTCACATCTGGCAGCAGATGTCACCCAACGTCTTCACTTCGCGGGCACGCAGTAACGGTCCGCCTGGCAGGCCAAAGGCGTACACTACCGGCCCTTCGCTTGAACGTCGAAATCTGTTCCGAATTCGCGTCCTGGATCCCTTCCGGGTCCGCTCGGGGCCCACCCGATATCCACCCGAGTCCACTCGGACCCGGTCAGATCCGCTCGGGTACAGGATTCCCCGCCGCCTCCACCGCGCGCCGCACCGGCACTCTGGCGAGCAGCACGAAACCCAGTGCGAAGAAGACCACCAACGAGATGATCGCGTCCCGGTAGCTCCCCGTGACCTGGTAGGTGATGCCGAAGACGAGCGGTCCCACCCAGCTCAGCCCGCGGTCGCTCATCTCGTACGCCGAGAAGTACTCCGCCTCCTTGCCGGCCGGCACCAGGTGCGAGAACAGCGAGCGGGACAGCGCCTGGCTGCCGCCCAGCACCAGCCCGATCATCGCGGCGAGCGCGAAGAACCACACCGGGGTCCGGGCCGGCAGGAAGTAGCCGACGGCCAGGGTCAGCCCCCACGCCGCCAGCGAACCGAGAATCGTCCGCTGGGACCCGTACCGCGCCGCCAGCCGGCCCATCCCCAGCGCACCCGCCACCGCCAGGACCTGCACGAGCAGCACGGCCACGATCAGGGTGGACTGCTCGAGCCCGAGCTCTTCCGAGCCGTAGACGGAGGCCTGGGAGATCACGGTCTGCACGCCGTCGTTGTAGATCAGGTACGCCAGCAGGAACGACAGGGTCAGCGGGTAGCGCCGCATGTCCTTCAGGGTGGCGACCAGCTGCTTCCAGCCGCTGAGGGCCGGCCCCGCCTCCCGGACCACGGCCCGGTCCCGCAGCCGCCGCAGCGGGATGACCGCGAAGGCACCCCACCACAGTCCCGCCGAGGCCAGACAGATCCGGACGGCCGCGCCCTCCGAGAGCCCGAACGCATCGTGGCCCTGGTAGACCACGAGGTTCAGTACGAGGACGAAGGCGCCCGAGGTGTAGCCGAAGGCCCAGCCGCGCGAGGAGACGGTGTCCCGCTCGTCCGGCGTGGAGATCTGCGGCAGATAGGCGTTGTAGAGCACCATCGAGACCGACAGCGCCGCGTTCGCGACGATCAGCAGCAGCCCTCCGAGCAGGTAGCGCTCGCCGCCCAGGAAGAACATCCCGGTGGTCGCCGCCGCACCCGTGTACGCGGCCGCCGCCAGCAGCGGCTTCTTGCGCCCGCTGCGGTCCGCGAGCGCACCCGCGAGCGGCATGATCAGGACGGCGACGATCACCGAGGCCGACACGGAGTAGGCGAAGTACGAGCCGGCCCGCACCGGGATGCCCAGCGGGTGCACGTAGCCGTCGGCGTCGGCGGCCGCCTTGGCCACCGCCGTCAGGTACGGCCCGAGGAACACGGTGAGCACGCTCGTCGAATAGACCGAGCAGGCGAAGTCGTAGAAGTACCAGCCGTGCTGTTCGCGTTTGCGTGCCGCGGCGGCCGCGGCGGCGGTTCTGCCGTCCTCCGCACCCGGTTCCGCTTGATCTGTGGTCTGCGCACTCATGAGTGCCCCCTCGCTGGTCCCCGTACCGCTGCGGCCGCCGACCGTCCGCGCGCGGGCCCTCGGCCTGTCAGGCCCAGGCCCCGCGCCGGTCCAGCACCGTGCGCAAGATGTCGATCCGGTCGGTCATGATGCCATCGACACCGAGGTCGAGCAGCGCCTCCATGCGTTCCGGTTCGTTCACGGTCCACACGTGCACCTGCAGTCCCCGTTCGTGCGCGGTGCGTACGAACCGGCGGTCCACCACGCGGATGCCCGCCTGGGTCTCCGGGACCTGCGCCGCCACCGCGCCCGCGCGCAGCGCCGCCGGGATCGCGTACGAGCGCAACCGCAGCCCGACCACCCCGCGCACCCCGTACGACGTGGCCAGCCGGGGGCCGGCGATCTTCTGGGCCCGTGCGACCCGGCTCTCCGAGAAGGAGCCCACGCACACCCGGTCCCAGACTCCCGCGCGCGCGATCAGATTGACCAGCGGGTGCAGGGCGGACTCGTCCTTGACGTCCACGTTCCAGCGGGCCTGCGGGAACTCCTCCAAGAGGTCCTCGAAGAGGGCCAGCGGCTCGGTCCCGCCGGCCCGCGCTTCCCGTATCCGGCTCCACGGCTGCTCCCGGATGCGGCCGCGGCCGTCCGTGACCCGGTCCAGGGTCGCGTCGTGGAAGGCGACCAGTTTGCCGTCGGCGCTGGCGTGCACATCGGTCTCGAAGTACCGGTACCCCGCCCCGGCGGCCCGCCGGAAGGCGGCGGCGGTGTTCTCCAGCCCGTCCAGGGCCCCGCCGCGGTGGGCGAAGGGGATCGGAGCCGGGTGGTCGAGATAGGGATGGCGAAGGCGTTCGTGCGTCACGGCGGCAGTATGCCCCCTGTTCCCGCCGGGGCGGGAGCGCCCCGGTGTCCGGCAGGCCAACGGCCCGCGGCAGGGCTCCGGCGGCCGCTGGGGCGCCCGCGCGCGGGGCGAGGTCCGTCCGCCGGGTACCGCGGCCCGCCCCGCGCCCGGGGGCCCCTGGCCCGAGGGAACCACCGCGTGACACTCTGGACCGGCAGGACCAATCCAATACCGGGCCCCAGTGGCCGGTAGGGGGCCAATTCGACGAAGGTGGACCGGAACCCATGGCGCAGTGGACCTCGGCCGTTGGCGCCGCACAGCTCGGCCGGCTCATCACCTCCCAGCAGGGACGGGCCGCGGTGCCCGGCGCGCGCAAGCTGCCCGCGTACCGCTCTCTCGCCGACGGCATCCGCCTCCTCGTCCTCGAGGGCCGCGTTCCCGTCGCCGCGCGCCTGCCCGCGGAGCGGGAGCTCGCCGTGGTGCTCTCCGTCAGCCGCACCACCGTCGCCGCCGCCTACGAGGCCCTGCGCGGCGAGGGGTTCCTGGAGTCGCGCCGGGGCGCCGGCAGCTGGACCTCGGTGCCGGCCGGCAACCCGACGCCCGCACGCGGCCTCGAACCCCTGCCCCCCGAATCCCTCGGCTCCATGATCGACCTCGGCTGCGCCGCCCTCCCGGCCCCCGAGCCGTGGCTCACCAGGGCCGTCCAGGGCGCCCTCGAGGAACTCCCCCCGTACGCCCACACCCACGGCGACTACCCGGCCGGGCTGCCCGCCCTGCGGCGCATGCTCGCCGACCGCTACACCGAGCGCGGCATCCCGACCATGCCCGAGCAGATCATGGTCACCACGGGCGCGATGGGCGCCATCGACGCCATCTGCAGCCTCTTCGCGGGGCGCGGCGAGCGGATCGCCGTCGAATCCCCCTCCTACGCCAACATCCTCCAGCTCATGCGCGCCGCCGGCGTCCGCCTCGTGCCCGTGGCCATGGCGGAGGGGCTGGCCGGCTGGGACATGGACGTCTGGCGCCAGGTCCTGCGCGACTCGGCCCCCCGCCTCGCGTACGTCGTCGCCGACTTCCACAACCCGACCGGCGCGCTCGCCTCCGACGAGCAGCGCCGCGCCATGGTGCAGGCCGCCCGCTCGGCCGGCACCGTGCTCGTCGCCGACGAGACCATGATCGAGCTCCAGCTCGACCAGGACGTGGAGATGCCGCGCCCGGTCTGCTCCTTCGACCCGGCCGGCTCCACCGTCGTCACCGTCGGCTCCGCCAGCAAGGCCTTCTGGGCCGGCATGCGCATCGGCTGGGTCCGCGCGGCTCCCGACGTCATCCGCAGCCTCGTGGCGGCCCGGGCCTACGCCGACCTCGGCACCCCCGTGCTGGAACAGCTCGCGGTGAACTGGCTGATGCGGACCGGGGGCTGGGCGCAGGCCGTCGAGATCCGCCGCGACCAGGCCCGCGAGAACCGCGACGCGCTGGTGGCGGCGGTGCGCCGGGAGCTGCCGGACTGGGAGTTCCAGGTCCCGCGCGGCGGCCTGACGCTGTGGGCCCGCGCGGGCGGGCTCTCCGGCTCCCGGCTGGCCGAGGTGGGGGAGCGGGTCGGCGTACGGGTTCCCTCGGGCCCCCGGTTCGGGGTCGACGGGGCCTTCGAGGGGTACGTACGGCTCCCGTTCACCGTCGGCGGCCCGGTGGCGGAGGAGGCGGCCGCCCGGCTGGCCGCCGCGGCCCGGCTGGTCGGCACGGGAGCGGGCGGCGGCGGCGCGGAACCGCCGCGCACGTTCGTCGCGTAGGAGCGCCGCCGGCCGCCCGCCCCCGCCGCGTGATCTACGGGGCGTCCACCGGGACCTCGGGGACCCCAGGGGCGTCGATCGACGGCCCCTGCGCCTGGGCCGGCGGGTGAACCGGCTGAACCGCCTGCGACGGCTGCAGGGGCTGCACCGGCTGGAGGATGCGCAGGGGCTTCGTCGGTGTGACGTGGTCCGCCACGGTCTTGGGCCGGGCCTGCCGCTCGGGCAGGAGCTCCAGTACCGCCTGCCGGTGTGCCGGATGGGCGGCCTCGTCGTACGGGTCCGGCGTGGCGGGCACCTGGAGCCGGTGCACGGGACCGGTGCCGAGGCGGGCGTATCCGCGCCCGGGCGGTGCGACGGCCGTCGGCGTGGTGTGCGGGGGCAGTCCCAGCACGTCGGCGATCTGCTGGATCGAGGCGGACCCCAGGACGACCCGGGCCCGGGTGTGCTGCCAGACGGCGTCGTGCAGCAGCTCCAGGTGGTCGAACTGTTCGGCCACCACCACGGTCACGTGCGCGGCGCGCCCGTGCCGCAGCGGCACCTGGAGCTGCGCGAGCGGGTCGGGAGCTCCCTCGGCGGCGGCGAGGTGGCCCAGCACGCTGGGCCGGTCGAGCAGGATCCACAGCGGGCGGCGGGTGTCCTCGGGCGCGGGCCGTCCCGCTTCCCGGGCACGATGGGTGGCGATCAGGCGCCGCTCGGTCTCGCGCGCGGCCCATTCCAGGGTGGCCAGCGCCCCGGCCGGCCCGCACTCCACGGCCAGCACGCCGGCCCGGCCGGACAGGCAGGAGTACTCGCCGCTTCCGCCGCCCTCCACGATCAGTACGTCGCCACCGTGCCGCAGGGCCTGCAGGGCGACCGAGCGCAGCAGCGTGGAGGTACCGCTGCCGGGCTGGCCGACGGCCAGCAGGTGGGGCTCGGCGGAGCGGGAGCCGGTGCGCCAGATGACCGGCGGCATGTCGCGGGGCTGGTCGGCCTCCAGGACGGGCAGGGTGCGCTGCACCCCGCCGGCGTCGGTGAAGCCGAGCACGGTCTCACCGGGGGAGGTCACGAAGGGCTGGGCGGCGATACCTGTCGGCAGCGCCGCCAGCACACTCAGGTCGAGCTGGTTGCCCTCCTCGTCCCAGTCGAAGAGATACTCCCGTCCGCGCCCGGACTTGGCGTGCAGCAGTGCCTCGATCCGGGCCCGCGAGGCGGCCTCGCCGTCGGTGAAGTAGGCCGGGTAGCGGATGTGGAGCCGGGTGACGCGGCCCGCCTCGTCGAACTCGTAGCCGCTGAAGGCCTTGTCCCAGTCCCCGCCGTGGGCGAAGAGCGGACTCGGGTCCTCCGGGACGGAGAAGTACGGCACGAGTGCTTCGTAGAGGGAGCCGAGGCGTTCGGTCTCGGCATCGCTGGGTCCTGTCTTCACCGGGGTGCGGTCGCGTCCCTGCCAGGCCGCCGCCGCCATGAGGGTGATCAGGGCGGCGAGGGGGCCGTAGGGGACGAGCGCGACCACGAGGACGCAGGCGACGCCCAGGAACAGCGCGGGACCACGCTTGTCCTTGGGGGTGTCGCACCACTTGCGCCGCCCGGCCGAGGCCAGGATGCGCAGCCCCCGCCCGATGACGAGGAGCGGATGGAGGACGTCCGTGGCGCTGTCGGCGGCCGTGCGAGCGAAGTCGCGGCCCCGGGTCAGCGACACGGTGCCGCTGCTGAGGATGCGGGGAAGTGGGCGCCGGACCACGGGCGTCTCCTGGAGTTGTGGATGCTTCGGGTGGTTGCCTGGGCGGGGCGCTAGAGCTTGATCCCGCCGAGAAGACTCGCGAGGCTCGCCGTACTCGCCGTGATGCTGGGGGCGATGGCGGAGCCCGCGAGGAAGAAGCCGAAGAGCGCGCACACGAACGCGTGCGACAGCTTCATTCCGTCCTTCTTGAAGAAGAGGAAGCAGATGATGCCGAGCAGGACGACACCTGAGATGGACAGGACCATGAGGAGTTCTCCTGGTGGGTGGGGACAGTCACCATCAGTTCTTCCAGGCTCACAGCAAGTATCAATGCGACAAAAGGTGCGTATGGGTGAATATGAGGAATTTTCACTTGACCGGCCCAGCCCGGCTGGCGTGCCGGGCGGCCAGGCCGCAAGGGGGCCGCAGGGTGATCATTGCCTCGGCCCGCTCCGCTCATGTGCAGGTCCGGGCGCTACTCTGGCGATTCACCCGTACGGACGCGCTGCCGTACGCACCCCTGCCCGTGAAAGGCGGTACGACCGATGAGTGAGCACGTCGAGGGCAGCTCCCCGGCCTCCCCGGACGTTCCCGACGAGGACGTCATCGAGCTGGCAACCAAGATCTTCGACCTCGCCCGTCAGGGTGAGACCGAGACCCTCGCCGCCTACCTCGACGCGGGCGTCCCGGCGAACCTCACCAACGACCGCGGCGACACCCTCGTCATGCTCGCCGCGTACCACGGGCACGCCGACGCCGTCACGGCCCTGCTCACCCGCGGCGCCGAGGCCGACCGCGCCAACGACCGCGGCCAGACCCCGCTCGCCGGGGCCGTCTTCAAGGGCGAGGAAGCCGTCATCCGCGCGCTGCTCGCCGGCGGGGCCGACCCGAACGCCGGAACCCCCTCCGCCGTGGACACGGCCCGCATGTTCGCAAAGGCTGACCTGCTGGAACTTTTCGGAGCCAAGTAGTCCGCTTTTGGCCGGTCGCTGACCGGCCCAGACCTCACGGATTGGTCACGGCGGCCTTAAATGTGGTCGCGGCGCACAAACCGACTGGGTCATCATGACGACGGATTCGATTCGCGGACAGGGCGGACGGGCAGGAGCGGGCAGGACACAACGGGTGTCCGAACCTCTTCCTGCCGGGGGACCGCCGCCCTGGCCGTGAAGCACCGACGAGAGTGAGAAGGCAATGGTCTACATCGAGCGGAACATGACGGCGGACGTCCTCACATGCTGTTACGCGGCCCTGTGAATTTTGATTCCCGGTTGCGTCCCCAGCTTGATTTGAGGCCATTCCCATGTTCGAACCAGTCATAGCGCCGAGCGGCACCCTGCTCGGTCTCCTCCAGCGCGGCCGCGGCGACGGCACGCTGCACGCCCTCGCGGCGCCCAGGGCCGAGGCCCTCGCGGCGCTCGACCGGTGCGTGGCCGGCGATCCGCGCCAGGACTGGCAGGTCGAGAACCGCTCCTTGTACTACGCCCGGCTGTACCTGGACCTCGACGGCCCCCTGGGCGAGATCGAGACCCACCTCTTCGGCGTCGACGACCTCGTCGACGAGGACGACCGCCGCACCGGCCTCGCCCTGTCCGTCCTCGGACACCTGGCCTCCTACGGCCGCGACGACGCACTCATGCTGCTGCGCCGCTACGCCGCCACGGGCGCCAACTGGGCCTGGGCCCTCGACGAGCTCGCCCTGCGCGACGACGACGAGGGTCTGCGCTCGCTGGCCGACGCCGTCCTCGCCCGGTTCCCCGCCACCACGGAGGGTGAGGCGCGGCTCGCCGCCGCCGTCCGCGACGCCTACGAACCCAGACCCTGGCGCCTGTGGGAGGAGAACCCCGAGGCTCCCGAGTACGCCGCCCGCCTGCGCGCCGCCCGCCAGCAGGGCTCCTTCGACCGCTGGCAGCGCCAGCTCACCCCGCGCGGCCCCCAGCCCGGCTGGGGCGTCCAGGCCGTCTTCGACTGGGCCGCCGACGGCCTGCGCCGGGGCACCCCCCTGCACGTCCCCGCCGCCCGCTGCCTGGCCGCCGTGGCCACGCCCGAGGACCGCTCCGCGATCCTCGCGGCCGCCGCCGGCGCCTGCGGCGAGGCCGCCCGCGCCACCGCCCTGCACCACCTGGTCCTCGCGGAACCGGAGAACCCGGCCGTACTGGACCTCATCGAGGCCGCCGGCGACGAACCGGCCGTGGCCGCGTACGAGCGCATGTGCGGCCCCGGCGCCGTCGAGCGGGCCCGGCGATGGATCCACCGCCCCGACGCCCTCGGAGCGGCCGCAGCGGCCATCCTGGCCGCCCGCGGCGGCGCCGAGGACGCGCACCTGGTACTCGGGGCCCTGCGCTCCACGGTGCGGGGCGCCGGCCCCGACTCGGCGCGGCTGTTCGCCCTCGTCGACGGAGCGGGCCGGCTCGCGGTCGGCTGCGCGGCGCCGGTGCTGCGCCACGTCTACCGCGAGACGGCCTCGTCCCACCTGCGCGGCCGGGCCGCGCGCGCCCTGGCGGCCACGGACCCGTCGTTCGCGGAGGGCTTCGCGGTCGAATGCCTCTGGGACTGCGAGGAGACCACGCGCGAGGTAGCCGCCCACCACGCGGCGACGGCGGACGCCCGGGTGACCCCGAGACTCCGCCGCCTGGCGGCGGACCCGGCGGAAGAAGAGGACGTCCAGTCGGCGGTCCGCAGCAGGATCGCTCCGGAGTCGGCGGTGTAGGCGGTGGTGGGGCGGGCCCCGCCGCAGCCCGGGCCCGCCCCACCACCGCCCGCCCCCCTCACCGACCCCCCACGAACCGAACCCCTACCCCCGGTCGGGCCTGAGCGGCCGCGTCGAGGGCGGGGCCCGGGGGGACTACGCCGATGACCGGGTAGCCGCCGGTGACCGGGTGGTCGGCCAGGAAGACCACCGGCTGACCGTCCGGAGGCACCTGCACCGCACCCAGCACCATGCCCTCGCTCGGGAGTTCCCCGGCCCGGGCCCGGGTGAGCGGGGGGCCCTCGGTGCGCAGGCCGATGCGGTTCGAGGCCGCCGAGACGCGGTACCGCGCGCGAAGCAGCCGGTCCGTCACCGACTCCGGGTCGAACCAGTCGGCCCTCGGCCCCAGCCGCAGCGGGAGCACGAGTTCCGAGGGCGGGCCCGGCACGGCCAGGGCGTCCGCCCCGCCCACCGGATCCGGACCGGCCGGGCCCACCGCCAGCAGCGCCCCCGCCGTGAGGACCGGCGGCCCGAGGCCCGACAGCAGATCCGTCGAGCGGCTGCCCAGGACCGGCCGTACGGCGAACCCTCCCCGCACCGCGACGTAGCTGCGCACTCCCGACTCCGCCCGGCCCACCTCGAGCTCCGCCCCGGCCCGCAGCAGGACCGGGGCCCCCCAGGGCGCCGCTCGCCCGCAGACCCGTACACCACAGGGCGCTCCCGTCACGGCCACCACCACCGGGCCGCCCAGGGCCCGCAGACCCACGCCGTCCAGGGTCGTCTCCAGCGTGGCGGCCTCCGGCGGGTTGCCCAACAGGCGGTTGGCCAGCGCGTGCGCCCCCGCGTCGAGGGCGCCCGAGCGCGGTACGCCGAGATGCGCGTACCCCGGCCGGCCCAGGTCCTGGACGGTGGTCAGCGCGCCCGGCCGGAGCACCTCGAAGGCCTGCGAGGCCCGCGCGCCCCGCACGAGCCCTGAAGGCCCTCCGGACCCTCCGGGCCCCCCGGCCCCCGCGAACTCCCCGGCCCCCGCCTCCCCGCTCACGCCGTCGCCTCCGTGAACCGCACCCTCACGCCCGGCGCGAACAGCGCGGCCGGTTCGCGCGACGGGTCCCACAGGACCGCGTCGGTCGATCCGATCAGCTGCCAGCCGCCGGGGGAGGAGCGCGGATAGACCCCCGCGTACTCGCCCGCCAGCGCGAGCGACCCGGCCGGGACGGCCGTACGGGGCGTCGCGCGGCGGGGGAGGCGCAAGCGGGGCGGGAGGCCGGTCAGGTAGCCGAAGCCGGGGGCGAAGCCGCAGAAGGCGACGCGGAACCCGATGCCGCCGACGAGGCCGGGGACCTCCTCCGGGGCCACCCCCCACAGCGCGGCCACCTCGGCCAGGTCCGGTCCGTCGTAGCGCACCGGGACCGTGACCGGCGGCGGACCGTCGGCCGGTGCGAGCGGCGGGACGGTCCAATGGGCGATGCGGGCCGCGAGGGCGCGCGGGTCCCTCACCCCGTCGAGCAGGACGGTCCGGGCGGCGGGCACGATGTCCCGTACGCCCTCCAGCCCGGCGGATTCCTCCCTCCCCTCCGTCCCCGCGGCCCCCGCCGCCCCGGCCCGGCGGCGCAGCAGCTCCGCGTGGAGCGCGGCCACCTCCTCGGCGGAGTCCACCTCCAGGAGCAGCGCGTCGGCGCCGACGGCGAGCGTCCTCACCCCGCCGGTCACGCGAACGCCTCCACCCGGACTCCGGCCGCGCCGAGCGCCGTCCGGACCGCCCGGGCCAGCTCCGCGGCCCCGGGCGTGTCCCCGTGGAGGCAGAGCGAGCGGGCGGGGACCGGGACGCGGGACCCGTCGGCGGCCGTCACCGCGCGCTCGGTGGCCATCGCGACGGCGCGGGCGACCACCGCGTCCGGGTCGTCGAGCACGGCTCCCGGCTCGGCGCGCGGCACGAGGGTGCCCGCCGGGGTGTAGGCGCGGTCGGCGAAGGCTTCTGGGACGGCCCGCAGCCCGGCGTGCTCCGCCGCGGCAAGCAGCAGCGAGCCGGGCAGGCCGAGCACGGGGAGCCCCTGCCGCCCTGCCGCCAGCAGCACGCCGGAGACGACGGCGCCGGCCTGGGTGGCGTCGTGCACGGTGCGGTTGTAGAGCGCGCCGTGCGGTTTCACGTACGACACCGCGGAGCCGGCCGCCCGGGCGAAGACCTCCAGCGCCCCGATCTGGTACGCGACCTCGTCGGCCAGCTCGGCGGCCGGCACGTCCATGGCCCGGCGGCCGAAGCCCGCGAGGTCCCGGTACGAGACCTGGGCGCCGATCCGCACCCCGCGGGCGGCCGCCAGCTCGCAGACGCGGCGCATGATGGACGGGTCGCCGGCGTGGAAGCCGCACGCGACGTTGGCGCTGGTGACGACGGACAGCAGGGCCTCGTCGTCGGTCAGCGTCCAGCGGCCGAAGCCCTCGCCGAGATCGGCGTTGAGGTCGATCACGGGGGCGGCGGGGCCGGGCGAATCCGGTGTGATCATGGAAGCCATGACGTGAGCGTAGAACAGGGCGGGTTCCGTGCGCCGGTCCACCGCCCCCGCGCCCGTCTGGGCCGCCCGTCCGCCTCGTGGTCCCGCCGGCGGTGGGAACGAACGGGCCGAACCATCCCGTTTGGGATGTTGTCAGTATCAGCGCCTAGTCTTTGTCCGTGACTTTCCCTGCCACGGCGAAGACCCTTCCGTCCCCGGCGCCGGGCCCGGCCGCCGACGAGGGCCTGGCCCGGCGGCTGCGCGCGCTCGCCTGCACCGCCCCGCTGCACGACCTCGACGTACGCAAGGCCAATCTGGCCGGCGAGTACGGGATCTACGCGATGGCGGAGGTCGCGCTCGCCGCGATCGACCTGGTCACGCTCAACATGGACTTCGACACGGGCGCCGACCACGAGCAGATAGTGGCCAGGCTGCTGCCGCGGGTCGCCGCCCAGGCGCCGGGCCGCCCGGCGGTCGAGCACGAGCGGGTGGCCCGCTGGGTGCTGGAGAACCTGATCAACGTCGGCAGCGTCGACCGGGGGTTCCGCGCGATCTACGGCACGTTCGGTCCCGACGGGGTGTACGTCCGCCGGGACTACGACTTCAAGCTGATCGAGGAAGTTCCCGGCTACGGCGGCGCGGTGTACCTGCGCACGACGGACGAGGCCGTCAACGTCCTGGTCGGCGCCCTCGACACGGACGTCACCAGCGCGCAGATCGCCGCCGAGGTCAAACTGGAGGTCCTGATCAGCCGGGGCCGGCTCGCCGACGCCCAACTCGCCGCCGAACAGGCCCGCTACCGCACCGTCCAGTACGCCGAGACCCTGCGCCGCACGCTGGACGCGACCCGTCGCAACGTACGGGCGGTGGACTGGCTGGTGACCGTACCCGACATGATCGCCGAAGCCCTCGACCACGTGGCCGACCGCTACCGCCACGAGAACGCGATCCTGACCAACATCCGCAAGGCGCGCGACGAGGCGGAGGAGCCGGACAACAAGCGCCGCGCCGCCGAGCTGGTCGACATCGTCAAGGACTGCATCCGCCGCCACACGCAGCTGCAGTCCCGGCTGCTGGACGCCGGCCCGCTGTTCCGCGCCGAACAGGACCGGCAGGCCTTCGCGGCTCCCGCGGCCCGCTCCGGGATCGACCTGTACGGGCAGCTCGTCGCCCCCGCGCTGCCGCTGCCGCTCGCGCAGGCCTCCCGGGTCACGGACGCCTTCTTCGCGTCGGGTGCCGGCTTGCGGACCCCGGTCTCGGTGCGCGTCGCCGACCTCGTGGAGATCCTGCTGACCCCGCCGGTGGAGCGGGAACACCTCGGCGTGGAGATGCCGGAGCCCGACCTGATCGCCACCCCGGACGACAGCCGCTTCAGCGAGGAGCAGCTCGCGGCCGCCATGGAGCTCCTGGAGCTTCCGCACGACGCCCCGCGCCGGCTGTCCGGCCTCCTGGCACAGGCCCGCCGCTCCGACCCGGACCTGCCGTACCTGGTCGCCCTGCTGGCCGTCCACGCGGCGAGCCCGGCGGTGGGAACGGCCTACCGCCAGGGGGAGGAGCGGCTGCTCTTCGCGGTCGACGACGGAACCGAGCTCGACGACCCCGAATTCGGCGGCGCGGACCTCATCGTCGGAACCGCCCTGCTCGACTCGGCGGCCATGACGGCGGACCGCACGGAGGCGGCATGACCGCCGCCGCCCCGGCAGCACGGAGGGGCGGGGCCGGGTTCACCCCCGCCCCGGCGCCACCGTCCGGCTCCGCCACGTCGGCCCCGTCCCCGGCCCCGGCACCACCGTCCGGCTCCGCCGGCTCCGCCCCGGCCCCGGCCGCACCGTCCGGCTCCGCCCCGTTCGCCGCGGGCACCACCGCACACCACGAGAGGCAGTACCCGTGAGCGACCACCACGCCGAGCAGCACCCCGCGTGGAGCGAGCCCGACGCGCAATCGGCCGTCCCGGCCGTACCGGGACAGGCGACCGCCCCCGTGACCCCGGCGGACGCCGCCGACGCGGCCCGGCTGGTCGCGTTCGGGCTGCAGCCCAAACTGCTGCCCGCCCGCGACGCGGAGTACGCCGAGCTGCTGCGCCGCTACCGCGAGGACCCCGCCTTCGGGCGGCTCGCCGACGCCGTCGCCACCGGTCTCGGGCTCGTCGTCCTGGAGGTGTCCCCCCGCGCCGGCATGGCCGTCGCCGCGGGCGAGGACTCGGTCTTCGCCGTCCGCATGGGCGACTACGCCCGCCGCGCCACCGCCGACTCGGCGGACCGCTTCCTGCACGGTCTCGCCCACCTCGCCGTGGCCGCCCTCGCCTTCCCCCGCCCCGAGGACCTCGCCGACGACGGCTACATCGGCCGGATCACCGTCAACGGCGTCGACTCCTTCGTCCGGCAGACCTGCCGCCGGCTGGAGGAGCGCGCGGAGGAGCTCGGCGAGAACACCGACCCGGCCTCCGACGCGCCCGGCCTGGAGGCCGCCTGGCGGGTCTACGCCCGCCGCAGCGCGACCGGAGCCACCAAGGACGCGCGCCGCCTGGCCGGCTCCACCACCGGCATCGTCGGCAAGGCCGCCGCCTTCCTCACCGACTCCGGCTTCCTCCAGCGCACCGGGGACGACTCCGGAGGCACCTACCGCACCACCCCCCGCTACCAGCTCCAGGTCCGTGACATGGCGGGCAGCGCGGCCATGGCCGAACTCCTGGACCTCGGGGTGGTCCCCGTCAGCGACGGCTCCGCCAGCCTCCTGCCGCCGCCCGAGGGCGACGACCTCGAGCTCGCCGCCGACGCCGGGCTGCCCTTCCACGCCTAGCCCGCGCCCCGATCCCCGTACCCGCACCCCTACGAGAGACCGCGAGAACCCGCCGCCATGTACGAGCTGTCCCGGATCCGCCTCTACTCCATCGGGCCCGCCGGCGCGCGCTACGCCGACACCGTGCTCGACCTGCGCGGAGTCGGCGCGCCGGTGCCCCACCCGGCGCCCGCGCAGGCGGAGTTCTTCCAGGACGAGCCCACCGGCCCGCCGCGCCGCCCCGCGCCCGCCGGCGTGCTGTTCCTGGAGAACGGCGGCGGCAAGTCCGTCCTGCTCAAGCTGATCTTCTCGGTGATGCTGCCCGGCCACCGCAACACCCTCGGCGGCGCCAGCTCCGGCGTGCTGCGCAAGTTCCTGCTCGCCGACGACTGCGGTCACGTGGCGCTGGAGTGGCAGCACACGCAGACCGGCGCATGCGTGGTCGTCGGCAAGGTCAGCGAGTGGCGCGGACGCCAGGTCTCCAACGACCCGCGCAAGTTCGCCGAGGCCTGGTACTCCTTCCGTCCCGGCCCGGGCATGGGCCTCGACAGCCTCCCGGTGGCCGAGGCCACGTCGGTGCGCCCGCCCGTCGAGGGAGTCTCCGGAGCCAAGGGACGGCGCCGCACGATGAAGGGCTTCCGCGACGCCCTCACCGACGCCGGCAAGGCCTACCCGCACCTCGAGGTGTACTTCGAGGAGATCCACGACCGCTGGAACGAGCACCTCACCGAGCTCGGCCTCGACCCCGAGCTCTTCCGCTACCAGCGCGAGATGAACGCCGACGAGGGCGAGGCCGCAGGCCTCTTCGCGGTGAAGAAGGACTCCGACTTCACCGACCTGCTGCTGCGCGCCGTCACCGACACCCGCGACACCGACGGACTCGCCGACCTCGTCCACGGCTTCGGCAACAAGCTCGGCCGACGCTCCGAGCTGATGGCGGAACGGGAGTTCACCGCAGGCTCCGTGGACCTCCTGACCAAGATCGTCGAGGCCGCCGAGACCCGCTCCCGGCTGCGCGACGTCCACGCCGGCGCCGAACGCCGCACACGCTCCCTCGCCCGGCGCCTGTCCGCCCGCGCCACCGAGGAGCGCGGCCGCGCCGCCGACCTCGCGCAGCGGGTCACCGGCGCCGCCCACGAGGTCACCGCCGCCGACTCCGCCCGCTCCCGCAGCGCCGCCGTCTCCGCCGAACTCGCCTACCGGCACGCCTCGCTGGCCCTGACCGTCGCCGACAAGGCCGCCGCCGCGCAGCGCCGCGAGCTCCTCGAAGCCCGCACCCTGCACTCCGCCTGGCAGGCCGCCGAGAACGTGCTGCGCCACCGCGCCGCAGCCGACCGCTCCGCCCGGGTCGCCGCCGCGATCCTGGAGGCCGAGCGGGACGCGGCCCCGGCGCTGGCCGCGCGGGCCACCGCCGCCGTCGAGCTCGTACGGGCCCTGCACACCGCCGCCGAGCAGGGCGAACGGGCCGCCAACGAGGAGGAGGAGCGTTCCGCCGTCCTCCAGGAGACCGGCGAGGCCGCCCACCGCGATGCCACCGCCGCCGCCACGGCCGCCCAGCGGGCCCGCAGCGAGGCCGAGCACCTGCGCGCCCGCCTCGCCGAGGTCCAGCAGGAGACCGACGAGGCCGTGCGGGCCGGCTGGCTCGACGACTCCGCCCCCGACGCCGACCCGGCGCGGGCCGCGCTGGCCGCCTCCGACGCCGAGAAGACGGCCGTGGCCGCCTGGGACGAGTCCCGCGAAGCCGCCCGCAGCGCGTCCGAGGCCGCCCGCGACGCCACCGCGGCGGAAGCGCGCGCCGAGCTCACCGCCGCCCGCGCGGCGGACGCCGCCGACGCGGCCGAAGCCGCGTACGGCGCCGAGTACCGGGCCGCCGCCTCGCTCGCCGAAGCCCCCCGCCTGGCAGCCCTCCTGGGCGCCCCCGCCTCGGGCCGTCCCGAGCGGGCCGCCGGCCATGACGCCCCCGCCGAGGGCCTCACGCCCGAGGATCTCGACCGGGGCGCCGACGACCTGCGCATCCTGCTCACCGACGGGGTCGCCGCGGCGGAACGCCAGCTGTTCGAGCTGCGCACCGCCGCCGCCGACGACTCCCGCATCCTCGGCGCCCTCGGCGACGGCGGCCTGCTGCCGCCCGGCCCCGACGTCCTCGCCACCGTCGAGTACCTCGGCGAACACGGCATCCCCGCCCTCCCCGGCTGGCGCTACCTCGCGCAGTCCGTGGACCCCGCCGACCACGCCGCCGTCCTCGCGGCCCGCCCCGAACTCGTCGACGGCGTCGTCATCACCGACCCCGACACCCACGCCCGCGCCCGCGAAGTGCTCTCCGGTGCCGCCCTGCTGCCCCGCTCCACCGTCGCCGTCGGCACCGCCGCCGCCCTGCTGGCCCCCGTCCCGCCCGCCGAGGACGCCGACGGACCGGGCGCCTCCGGCATCTTCATCGTGCCGCCGAACCCGGCCATGCACGACGAGCACGCCGCCGACGAGGAGCGCCAGGCGCTGCGCACCCGGGCCACCGCCCGCGACACCGAGATCCGCGACCTGGCCGCCCGCCTCTCCGGAGACCGCGAGCTCGCCGCCCGGCTCGCCTCCTGGCGCACCGGCTGCCCGCCCGGCCGCCTCGCAGAACTCGCGGGGCAGGCCGCCGCCGCCCGTACCTTCGCCGAGGAGACCGACGCCGAGCTCGCGGAGGCCCGTACGGTACGGGCCGAGGCCGACGAGGCCGCCGCCGACGCCGCGCGGATCCGCGACGAGCGCCAGGACACCGCGCAGCGCGCCCGCCGGGTGGCCGACGCCCTCGCCGGCCTCGCCCACCGCCTGCGCGAGCGCGCCGGCTGGCAGGCCAGGGTCCGCGAACTCGCCGAGGAGGCCGCCGAGGCCGAGGCCCGCGCCGAGGTCTGCCTCGACCGGGCCCGCGCCGCCGACGAGGACCGCCGCGCCGCCCAGCGCGCAGCCGACGACGCCCGCCGCACCGCCCGGGCCCTGCGCGCCGAACGCGCCGAGATCGCGGGCGCCCCCGACCCGCTGCCCGCAGGGGACGGCACGCGCAAGGCCCCGCTCCCCGACCTCCGCGAGGCCTACCGGGCCGCCTCCCAGCTCTACGAGAAGGTGGGCGTCGGCGCCGACCTGCGTGCCGAACAGGCCCGCGCCGAGAGCGACGAGAGCGCCGCCCTCGCCGAGCTCGACCGGCTCACCAACAAGGTCCGCACCCGCGCCGCCCAGCTCCTCGAGGGCACCGACGGCTCCGACGGCCCTTCCCGGCAGGCCGCCGCCGCCCGCGCCGAGGCCCTCGTGCAGATGCTGGAGACCCGCGCGACGACCGCGAGCGAGCAGCTCGGCCGCCTGCGCGGCGAGGCCGAACGGCACGCCCCCGCCGAGGGCGGAGCGCACACCGAGCTGCCCGAGGAGCTGATCCCCGCGGACGTCGAGCAGGCCCAGTCCCTGCTGCGCACCGCCACCGCCCAGCTCGGCGCGCACACCGCCGCCGTGGAGTCCGCCCGCGCGGCCCACGCCGACCTGCTGCGCGCCCACCGCACCGCCGAGGACGGGGCCGGCGGCTTCGACGAGACCGCCGCCCTGCTGCGGGACCTGCTGCGCGACCACACCCACCACGAGGACGAGCAGGAGCCGGTCCCGCACGCCGGCACCCTGGAGGAGGCCCGCCAGTCGGCCGCAGAGGCCCGCCGTTCGCTCCGGGCCTGCACCGCCGACCTGTCGGCCGCCGAATCCGCCGTCCGCGAGGCGAGCGACACCCTCGTCCGGCACGCCAACGCCAACCGCTACGAGCAGGTACGCACCCCCGCACGCCAGCAGATCCGCGAACTGCCCGCCTCCGCCCTGCCCGAGCACGCGGCGGCCTGGGCGGCCGCCTTCGCCCCCCGGCTGCGCGTCCTCACCGACGAGCTGGCGCAGCTGGAGCGCAACCGCGACAGCATCGTGGACCGGCTGCGCGGACTCGTGGAGTCCGCCCTGGCCACCCTGCGCTCCGCCCAGCGGCTCTCCCAGCTGCCCGAGGGCCTGGGGGAGTGGTCGGGCCAGGAGTTCCTGCGCATCCGCTTCGAGGAGCCCGACCAGGCCACCCTCACCGAGCGCCTCGGCGAGGTCATCGACGAGGCCACCCGCGCGGCCGTGAAGAAGAACAGCACCGCCTCCTTCGGCGAGGGCCGCCGCGACGGCATGTCGCTGCTGCTCCACGGCGTCCAGGCGGCTCTGGAACCCAAGGGCATCGCTGTGGAGATCCTGAAGCCGGACGCGGTGCTGCGCGCCGAGCGGGTGCCGGTCGGCCAGATGGGCGACGTCTTCTCCGGCGGGCAGCTGCTCACCGCGGCGATCGCGCTGTACTGCACGATGGCGGCGCTGCGCAGCAACGACCGGGGCCGCGACAAGCAGCGGCACGCCGGCACGCTGTTCCTCGACAACCCGATCGGACGCGCCAACGCCACGTACCTGCTGGAGCTCCAGCGGGCCGTCTCGGACGCGCTCGGCGTCCAGCTGCTCTACACGACGGGCCTGTTCGACACGACGGCCCTCGCCGAGTTCCCCCTGGTGATCCGGCTGCGCAACGACGCCGACCTGCGGGCCGGGCTGAAGTACATCAGCGTCGAGGAGCACCTGCGCCCCGGGCTGCCGCACCAGGCACCGGACGAGGAGACCATCCACGGGGAGATCACGGCGACCCGCATGTTCCGCCGCAGCACCGTCGCTCCTTCGTGACGCGCGCTCCTTCGTGACGCGCGGCCGGCGCGCCTCGGCGCCGGGCGCCTTCGTTCCCTGACGCGCCGCGCGTCACCGAAGCGAGCTCCCCGGCTCGACGCCGCCCCGCGGCCACCGTCCGGCCGTCACGGTCCGGCCGTCACCGTCCGGTCCTGGACGGCGGCGGCCAGATGCCGGTCGCCTCGCCGTGCGAGCGGACGCGGTCGGGCTGCCGGGGCTGCGGCACGGGAGTCCGTGACCGGGCCGCGGCCGCATCGCGGCGGGACCGGCGCCGCTCGCGCCGCCGCCCCCGCGCCGTGCTGCTCGGCTCCGAGACGACCCCGTACCGCTGGTTCCACGTCTGCCGCGTGATCATGACGTCCAGCACGCCCCAGGTGGCCACGACGGTCCCGCCTATCGCGCAGAGCGCCAGCGGGAGGGCAAGCCAGGAGCCGGTGACCGTCAGGAAGAACGCGGTCGTCGCGACCGTCAGCGTCACGGCCACGATCAGCACCGCGCGCACGGCGGACTCGCGGACCGGATCCGGCATGCGCCGCTCCCCGGCCGCCTGTTCGACCCACAAGGCCCGCCCGGACGACGCTCCGGGCCTTCCCGTACCGTCCTCGTACTTCGTCGCCATGCTCCGCTCCTCCCCTCCACGCGCCCGGTCATGCGCCCCCGGAACAGGTAGACGTACGGCGGGGCCCGGAGATTCCCGCACCGCGGACGCGCGCCTGCCCGTAATGGCTGCGGAACAAAGAATTCCAGCCATCCATCACGTTACGGGAACCGACACCGCACCAAGTGTCATCTGCCGCATATCGGGCCGCTCTTGGCGGACCTATCGGACAACTCGTGATCTTCGGCCAGGTGCTCGGCCGAAAATGTCCGGACACGCCTTCGAAGGCGCGCTGTGGCAGTAGTAGGCTCACGCCGTTTAAATGACGGAACACCGGCCCCGGACAGAGGGGTTGACCTGGGGGAGGCTGGGGAGGCCATGCGCTTTCGCGGGAAATCCATCCGCCGGAAGATCGTGGCGTTGCTTCTTGTGCCGCTCGTCTCCCTGACCGCCCTGTGGGGCTTCGCCACGGTGATCACCGGCCGGCAGGCCGCCCAGCTGCTCGGCGTCGCCTATGTCATCGACAAGGTCGGCTATCCCGTCGAGGACGTCGTCCGGGTCATCCAGACCGAACGCCGCCAGACCCTCGTGGTCATCGGCGATCCCCGGGCGTCCACCGCGACCACCGAACTCGTCAAGCGCCGCAAGGCCACCGACGAGATGGTCGCGAAGATCACCGCCGACGCCAAGGACCCCGACGTCGGCGACGAGCTCACCCCCGCCGCCGCCCAGCGCCTGAACTCCATCCTCGACGCCTTCCACGGCATCGGCGCGCTGCGCACCGCAGTCGACTCGGGCTCCCTCGACACCAGCCAGGCGCTGGAGCTCTACAGCCGGCTGGTCGACCCCTGCTACGAGTTCCTCGTGAACCTCCACGCACTCGAGAACGTGGAGATGGACAAGCAGGGCCGCGCCCTCGTCGGCATCACCCGCGCCCGCGAGACCCTTTCCCGCGAGGACGCGGTCGTCGCCTCGGCCCTCGCCGCCCGCAGCGTCAGCCCGGCGGACATCCGGCACGTCTCCGACCTCGTCGCCAACCGCAAGCTGCTCTACGAGTTCAACCTGGTGCTCCTCCCGTCCGCCGACCGGGAGCAGTTCGAGCAGTACTGGAACAACCCCGAGAGCAGGGCCCTGCGCGAGGCAGAGGAACGATTCATCGCCCAGGGCCCGGGACGCAACCCGCGCAGCGCGACCCCCGCCCAGTGGGACGAGGCCTCCCAGAAGGTCCTCGCCGAGCTCGCCACGATGGGCACCGCCGCCGGCGACCGCTACCAGGAGCGCGTCGAGCCCGAGGCCATGAACGTGCTGGTGCAGGCCGCCGTCGCGGGCGTCCTCGGCTTCATCGCCCTCGCCGTCTCCCTCGTCCTGTCCGTACGCATCGGACGCGAGCTGGTCCGCGACCTGTCCCGGCTGCGCAAGGAGGCCCACGAGGTCTCCGGCGTCCGCCTCCCCGGCGTCATGCGCCGCCTCGCGGCCGGCGAACTCGTGGACCTGGAGACGGAAGCACCCCGTCTGGAGTACGAGAAGGACGAGATCGGCCAGGTCGGGCAGGCCCTCAACACCCTCCAGCGCGCGGCCGTCGAAGCGGCCGTCAAGCAGTCGGAACTGCGCCGCGGCGTCTCCGAGGTGTTCGTCAACCTGGCCCGCCGCAACCAGGTGCTGCTCCACCGCCAGCTCACCCTGCTCGACACCATGGAGCGGCGCACCGAGGACACCGAGGAGCTCGCCGACCTCTTCCGCCTCGACCACATGACCACTCGCATGCGCCGCCACGCCGAGGGTCTGGTGATCCTCTCCGGCGCCGCGCCCTCCCGCCAGTGGCGCAAGCCCATCCAGCTGATGGACGTCGTACGGGCCGCCGTCGCGGAGGTCGAGGACTACGAGCGCATCGAGGTGCGCAGGCTCCCCCGCCTGGGCATCGCGGGCCCGGCCGTCGCCGACGTCACCCACCTCATCGCCGAACTCCTCGAGAACGCGACGGTGTTCTCCCCGCCGCACACGGCGGTCCAGGTGCTCGGCGAGCCCGTGGCCAACGGCTTCACCCTGGAGATCCACGACCGCGGCCTCGGCATGACCCCGGAGGCGCTCCTCGACGCGAACCTCAGGCTGTCGGAGACCGCCGAGTTCGAGCTCTCCGACACCGACCGGCTCGGCCTCTTCGTCGTCAGCCGCCTCGCGCAGCGCCACGACGTCAAGGTCGGCCTCCAGCAGAGCCCCTACGGCGGCACCACCGCGGTGGTCTTCCTCCCGGTGACCCTGCTGACGGAGGCTCCCGAGACCGACGGGACGGGAATCCGCCTGGCCGGAGGCAAGGCCGCGGGCGGCCGGGCCCGCCCCGCGGCGGCCGCGGTCGAGCCGGGGGGGCCCGGGGGCCGCAGGCTGCCGGCCGGAGCCGAACTGCGCGGCCCCGTCGAGCTGGAGGCCCCGGTCGGCATGCTGGGGCTCGACGACCCCGCCACCGTCATGGACGGGTCCACGGCCGGCGTCGCGGGCCTCGCCGGGGTCGTCGGCGTCGCCGGGAGCACCGGGGGCAACGGCCGGCCCGCCATGACCACGCTCGACGACGAGACGCCGCCCAACGGCACCCCGCGCAGCTCCCTGCTGGGCCTGCGCCAGACGGGCCGCCCCCACGGGGAGCGGCACGCCGAGCGCGGCACGCCCTGGAAGGGCGACCGCACCGGGGAGCGCACCGGCGACCGGAGCGCCGACGCCGCCGACCGCAACGGCGGCGGCCGCGACGGCTTCCGCGACCGGGGCCCGCTGGCTCCCACCGGACCGGTCCGCCTGGAGACCTCCCACCCCGACGCCGCCCGGGCCGACGGCCCCCGCGCCAAGGGAGCCGTACCGCTCCCGCGCCGCAGGCCCGCGCCGACGCTCATCGCCGAGCACGGCCGCCGGATCGAGCCCCGCCCCGTCGCGGCGGTCCCCGATCCCGCCCCGGGCCCGGATGCCGCGGGAGCGTCCGGGGCCAAGCCGGGCCAGGGAAGCGGCGGCAGCCTGCCGCGACGCGTTCGCCAGGCCAACCTCGCGCCCCAGCTGAAGGACGCTCCGGCCCCCGTCCCCGCGGAAGCCGCCGCCGACCCGCTGGCGGACCGGGACGCCGACGAGGTGCGCCGCCGCATGTCCTCCCTCCAGCGGGGCTGGACGGCGGGCCGGGACCAGCACGCGCGGCAGCGGGCCGAGCGGGAAGCCCAGGCGGGCGCCCAACGGGACGCCCGGCAGCACACCGCGCAGAACACCACCGAGAACACCGCGCAGCACACCGCGCAGGACGCCGATGCGGCCGCGGGTCCCGGCCTACGGCAGGCCGAACACCGGGAAGCCCGGCACCGAGCACCGCAGCAGTCCGGGTCCGCGGGCGGCACCTCTGCCGCCTCCGGCCCCGGATACGAGAACGAGGGGGACGGCCGATGACGGCACCGCAGTCCGGCAACGACACCTGGGGCCGCGGCTCCGGGCCGCTCAACTGGCTCCTCGACGAGCTCGTCGACAAGGTCGCCAGCATCCGCAAGGCCGTGGTCCTCTCCGGCGACGGCCTGCCCACCGGCAGCTCCGCCGAGCTGACCCGGGAGGACAGCGAGCACCTGGCGGCCGTGGCCTCCGGCTTCCACAGCCTGGCCAAGGGAGTCGGCCGCCACTTCGACTCCGGCACGGTCCGCCAGACGGTGGTCGAACTGGACGAGGCGTTCCTCTTCGTCATGGCCGCCGGTGACGGCAGCTGCCTGGCGGTCCTCGCCGACTCGGAATCCGATGTCGGGCAGGTCGCGTACGAGATGACCCTCATGGTCAAGCGCGTCGGTGACCATCTGGCGACCGCCCCGCGCACCGGGCTGCCAGCCGGAGGGTGAGTCGGACGGCATGAGCGATCCAGGCCGGGACAACCCCGCCCGCACCCCCGCCCGCCCGCCCGCCCCGACCCGCGGGGCGGCTTTCGGCGCGGCGCCCGACGGCGCCACCGACCAGTGGTTCGACGACGACGCGGGTCCCGTCGTGCGCCCGTACGCCATGACGCGCGGCCGGACCAGCCACGCGGGCCAGCACCGGCTGGACCTGATCGCGCTGGTGGTCGCGGAAGCCGCGGCCGACGACCCGGTCTGGGACGCGACCCTGTCCCCGGAACACGCCCACATCCTCGGACTGTGCCGGGCCCGGCCGCAGTCCGTCGCGGAACTCGCGGCCGACCTCGACCTCGCGGTCGGCGTCGTCCGCGTCCTGATCGGCGATCTCGCCGACGACGAACTGGTTCACGTGAGCCGGCCGGTACCGCCGGCCGAACTGCCCGATGAATCCATATTGCGTGAGGTGATCGATGGCCTTCGGGCGCTCTAGCCGCACCGGCGCCCTGCATGCCGTGACGCCGGTCGAGCCGCTGACCCTGAAGATCCTGGTCGCGGGCGGTTTCGGGGTGGGCAAGACCACCCTGGTCAGTGCGGTGAGCGAAATCAGACCGCTGCGGACGGAGGAACGGCTCTCCGAGCCGGGCCGGGGCGTCGACGACACCGGGGGAGTGGAGGGGAAGAACACCACGACCGTCGCCATGGACTTCGGGCGCATCACACTGCGCGAGGACCTGGTGCTGTACCTGTTCGGCACGCCCGGACAGGACCGGTTCTGGTTCCTGTGGGACGAGCTGGCCCAGGGTTCGCTCGGCGCCGTCGTGCTCGCCGACACCCGCCGCCTCGCGGACTGCTTCGCCGCCGTCGACTACTTCGAACGGCGCGAGATCCCCTTCGTGGTCGCGGTGAACTGCTTCGACGGCGCCGACCGGCACCCCGTGGTCTCCGTACGGGAGGCCCTGGACCTCGCCGTGGAGGTGCCGGTGCTGCTGTGCGACGCGCGCGACCGGGAGTCGGTGAAGGACGTCCTGGTGGGGGTCGTGGAACACGCGATGACGCTGGCCCGGGCCCGGCGCCAGAGCCTGAGCGCCGGGGCCTGACATGGAGGCGACCCGTACCCCCGCCGACTGGGGTACGGGCCGCAGCTCACATGGGGGGCTCCGGTCCCGTCGCGGAGCGGGACTGTGGAGCGAGTGTGAACCCGCCGCCGGGGGCCGTCAAGCGTTCGGACAACAGACCCTGTTCAGCCGGGCCGCGCCGCCGCGCGGCGGCCGTCACCGGACGGCGACGACGGCCGAACCGTGCCCGAACAGCCCCTGGTTCGCCGTGATCCCCGCCCGCGCCCCCGGCACCTGCCGGTCCCCGGCCGTACCCCGCAACTGCCACGTGAGCTCGCACACCTGCGCGATGGCCTGCGCCGGTACGGCCTCCCCGAACGACGCCAGCCCGCCACTGGTGTTGACGGGAATCCGCCCGCCGAGCGCCGTCGCGCCCTCCCGCACCAGCTTGGCCCCCTCGCCCTCCCCGCACAGGCCGATGTCCTCGTACCACTCCAGCTCCAGCGCCGTGGACAGGTCGTACACCTCGGCGAGCGAGAGGTCCTCCGGCCCCAGCCCCGCCTCCTCGTAGGCGGCCCGCGCGATCGAGGACCGGAAGGAACCGGGCACGGCTGCGACGGCGGTCACCGAGTCGGTGGCGATGTCCGGCAGGTCGAGGACCGTACGGGGATAGGTCGGCGTCACCGTGGACACGGCCCTGATCCGCACCGGGTCCGCGATCCCCCGCGAGCGCGCGAAGTCCATGCTGCCCAGTACGAGCGCCGCGCCCCCGTCGGAGGTGGCGCAGATGTCGAGCAGCCGCAGCGGATCGGCCACGACCGCCGAGGCGGCGACCTCCTCGGCCGTCACGGCCTTGCGGTAGCGGGCGTTCGGGTTGAGCAGTCCGGCCGCCGCGTTCTTCACCTTGACCTGCGCGAAGTCCTCGCCGGTGTCCCCGTACAGCGCCATGCGCCGACGGGCGTACAGGGCGAAGTACGCCGGGTTGGTGGCCCCCAGGACCCGGAAGCGCAGCCAGTCCGGATCGTCCGGCCGCTCCCCGCCCGCCGGGGCGAAGAACCCCTTCGGCGCGGCGTCCGCCCCGACGACGAGGACGACGTCGGCGAGGCCGGCCAGGATCTGCGCCCTGGCCGCCCCGATGGCCTGGGCGCCGGAGGCGCACGCCGCGTACACGCTGGTCACGCGCGCGCCCTGCCAGCCGAGCGCCCGGGCGAAGGTCGCGCCGGCCACGTAGCCGGGATAGCCCGACCGTACGGTGTCGGCCCCGACGACGGACTGCACGTCCGTCCACTCCAGCCCGGCGTCGGCGAGCGCGGTCCGGGCGGCGGCCCGCCCGTACTCGACGAAGCTGCGTCCCCACTTGCCCCACGGGTGCATGCCGGCCCCGAGGACGGCGACGTCGGCGCTCATCGCTCCACCCCCACCGGCCGGAAGTGCCAGGTGGTCCAGGTGGTGCCGGACGCGGCGTCCTCGTTCAGCACGCCGCCCACCACCTCGACCTCCATCCCGACCGCCAGATCGGCGACCGTCACCCCGGGCACGGTCTGCCCCAGCACCACCATCCCCTCGGCCTCCAGCTCCACGGCGACCAGGGTGTACGGGGTCCAGGGCGCGTCCGGGTCGGACACGTACGGCGCGGGCGGCCGGTACCGCCCGTCGGTGTAGGACCAGACCCGGCCGCGCGGGGAGAGCGGGGTCTCGACGAGCTCGCCACCGCCCGGGCAGTGCGGATTGCGGCAGTACGCGTCCTCGCGCGGGAAGAACACGGCGGCGCAGGCGGAGCACCGGGTGCCGAGCAGCCGGAGGCCGCCCTGCGCGCCGTCCTCGGTGAACCACCCGCTCACGACGGGTGTACGTGTGTGTTCCAAGACCCCTCCCGACAACAGAATCTGACGATCCGTCAGGAGTCTGTCACGGGAACACGCCCCGGTCACCCGTTCTCGGCGAGCCACTTCCGCGCGATCTCGCCCAGCTCCGCGTCCCGCCCGGCCAGCATCATCCGGATCATCTGCGCGTCCCCGCGCAGCGACCAGCCCGGATTGCCGAAGGTGGCCGGATTGTTCCCCTCGATGAGGAAGTGCGCCGGCCAGGCCGTCCCGTAGCCGATGAGGGGGAGCGCCAGGACGTAGCGCCCCCGCCCGCGGGCGAGTCCGTAGGCGGTGAGGGCGAGGCCGGTGAGGGTGCCGGTGAGGTGGACCCAGCGGGTGGCGGCGCGGGAGTGCAGGGCGACGTAGTACGGCCAGAACTCCTCGTACGAACTGAAAGTCATGCGGGCACGGTACTCAGCGGTGAACGGAGGCGACAGAGACGGGAAAGTCGAAGTACGCGTCCGGGAACGCCTCCGGCCGGTACGTGAAGTGCCACCACTCCTCGGGCAGGTTCACGAACCCCTGCCCGCCGAGCACCCGTCGCAGGAGCTCCCGGTGCGCGCGGGCCGTGCCCGTCACCCGGGGGCTGTCGGTGTGCGTGAGCGGATCGAAGTAGTCGAAGGGGGTCCCCATGTCGAGGGGCTCGCGGCCGAGGTCCGTCAAGGTCACGTCCACGGTGCTGCCGCGGCTGTGCCCGGACCTCTCGGCGATGTACCCCTCCGGGATCAGCCGGTCCTTGGCGACCCCCGGATAGAACTCCGCCTTCGTCCGCTGGTCCGCCGGGTCCCGGGCCCAGCGGACGAACCGGCCGACGGCCCGCTGCGGCCGGTAGCAGTCGTACACCAGGAGTGAGTACCCGCGCCGCAGCGCCTCCCGCTGCGCCCGGCGCAGGGCCGCGGCGGCGGGCCGGGCGAGCAGGCAGACGGGCTCCTCGTAGCCGTCCACCACCGTGCCGGTGAAATTGTGCGCGGTGGCGTACCGCATCTCCTGCCCGATGCTCGGATCGACCTCCGCGAGCACGGCGAAGCCGGTCGCCGGAGCGCCCGCGTCCGGGCCTCCCGGCGCTCCCAGCACACCCAGCGCTCCGATCCATCCCGCAACGACCGCCATCCGCATGCCCCTTGGCTTACCATCGCCGCATGCCGGCCCCCCTGAAGGACTCGCACTGCTCCTCCTGCGGAGCGCTGTTCGATTCGACCGACTGGCCCCGTGCGTGCCCCTCGTGCGGCGCGGTCGCCTACCGCAACCCGCTCCCGGTGGCGGTCGCCCTCCTGCCCGTCGAGGACGGGCTCGGCACCGGCCTGGTGGTCATCACCCGCACCATCGAGCCCGCGCTCGGCGGGGTCGCCCTGCCCGGCGGCTTCATGGACTTCGGCGAGGACTGGCGCACGTCGGTCGTCCGCGAACTCCGTGAGGAGACCGGCATCCGCGCCCCGGCCGCCGAGGTCTCCCTCGCGGCCGCGCACACGTCCCCGGCCGGCCACCTGCTCCTCTTCGGCCTCCTCCCCACCCGCCCCGCCTCCTCCCTCCCCGTGTCCGCGCCGACGGACGAGACGACGGGCTGGCACGTCCTGCGCGGTCCGCGGGAGCTGGCCTTCCCGTTGCACACGCAGGCGGCGGGGGACTGGTTCGCGGGACGGTACGCGTGAGCGGGCAGCGGTAAGCGGTGACCCCGGGACTCCACGGGCCGGCCGGCCGAGCCGCTCCGGGAGACGGCCGGGTCGCGGCCCCGGACCGTCGGCCGGGAGTCGCGCGCCGCTTCGCGTAGCGGGCGACGCCGTCGTCCGCTACGCGGTGAGGGGGACACCTTTACCGAACTCTGATGGCATGCTCCGGTCAAATCTGCCAGGCTTCCGGCAGCCGTCACCCCCCCGGCTGCCCCCCGGCGCACCCAGGCCGGCCCGGCAGCCGCCGAGCAGGCCGCGATCCCGGCCGCCTCAAAGGAGTTTCGCGTGAGATCCACCCCCCACAAGGCCCTCGCGGCGAGCGCTTTCGCCATCGCCGCGCTGGTCGCCTCCGCATGGCCCGCTCCCTCCGCGGCAGCGGCGCCCGCCGCCTGCACACCCGCCCAGGTGGTCGCCAACGGCGGCCTCGAAAGCGGGACTTCGCCCTGGGTCCAGTCCCAGACCGGCCTGATCACCAACCGCGCCGGTCAGAGCGCCCACGGCGGCACCTCCTTCGCCTGGCTGAACGGCGTCGGCAGCACGCACACCGACACGCTCTCCCAGAGCGTCACGATCCCCTCCGGGTGCAGCGCCGCGGCCCTCACCTTCTGGCTGCACGTCGACACCACCGAGACGACCACGTCAACGAAGTACGACAAGCTGACCGTGAAGATCGGCGCCACGACGCTGGCGACGTACTCCAACCTCGACAAGAACACCGGCTACACCCAGAAGTCCTTCGACGTCTCGGCGTTCGCGGGCCAGACCGTCACCGTCGCCTTCACCGGCACCGAGGACTCCAGCCTCAAGACGAACTTCGTCCTCGACGACATCGCCCTCGACACCTCCGGCGGCACCGTCCCGCCGGCGGACGACACGCGCACCCCGGCCGCCCCCGCGTACACCGTCAACCTGAGCAGCAACGCGAGCGGCACCGGCTGGACCGGCCACGAGAGCGCGAGCTTCACCAACGCCTCCGCCACCCCCCTCGGCGAGGTGTACCTGCGGCTGTGGGACAACTACCACGGCACCTGCTCCGCCATGCCGATCACGGTCACCAACGTCACCGGCGGCACCGCCGGCGCGCTGTCCGTCGGATGCACCGCCCTCCAGATCACCCTGCCGACGCCGCTGGCGCAGGGCCAGAGCGCCACGATCGGCTTCGACCTGGGAATCACCGTCCCCAGCGGCGCCGACCGCTTCGGCCACGACGGGGCCTTCAACATGGTCGGCAACGCCCTGCCGGTGCTCGCGGTCCGGGACGGAGCCGGCTGGCATCTGGACCCGTACACGAACAACGGCGAGTCGTTCTACGCACTGGCCTCCGACTTCAACGTGACCCTGGACCACCCCACCTCCCTGCTGGTGCCCGCCACGGGCGCCTCGGTCGACACCCCGGGAACCAGCGGACGCACGGTCACCACCGCGACCGCGACCAAGGTGCGTGAGTTCGCCTGGGCGGCCGGACCCTTCAGCAAGATCTCCGGCACCTCGGCCGCCGGCACCCCCGTCAACATCTACTCCGTCTCCGGCATCAGCGCGGCCGACTCGCAGTCGATGCTCACCACCGCCAAGTCCGCCGTGGACGCACACTCCGCCAGGTTCGGGGCCTACCCGTACGGCGAGCTGGACGCGGTGATCGACAACAACTACTGGTTCGGCGGCATGGAGTACCCCGGGTTCGTCCTCGACCTGGTCAGCACCACGGCGCTCACCCACGAGATCGCCCACCAGTGGTGGTACGGCATCGTCGGCGACGACGAGTACACCAGCCCCTGGCTGGACGAGTCGTTCACCGACTACGCCACCGACCTCGCGCAGAACAAGACCGGCGCGAGCTGCTGGAACAGCGTCTCCTGGGCCTCGTCGGCCGAGAAGATCACCAACTCGATGGCCTACTGGGACGCCCACTCCTCCCGCTACTCCACCGTCGTCTACGGCTACGGCAAGTGCGCCCTGCACGACCTGCGGCGCGTGCTGGGCGACACGGTCATGGCCAAACTGCTGAAGGACTACGCCACCTCGCACTGGTACGGGGTCTCGACCACGGCCGAGTTCAAGGCGGCCGCCCAGGCCGCCACGACCACGGACCTGACCTCGTTCTGGTCCACGCACCGCATCGACGGCTAGCAGGGAACGGTCCGCCGGGGCGCACCCGCGCCCCCGCGGGCCCCCCCCCCCCACCCCCCCCCCCC
>NZ_JBEXOV010000031.1:0-76696 GCF_040611715.1 Streptomyces sp. NPDC006544
GATCGCCGAGCTGATCACCGCCGAGCACGGCAAGGTGCACTCGGACGCGCTGGGTGAGGTCGCGCGCGGTCCCCGCCCCTTCTCGCGCCGCGGGTTCCGCGGCGGACGTCAGACCTCGCGCCACCGGGCCATCGCCCAGGAGAACACTCCGAAGAGCACCAGCCCGACGGCGACCGCGATCAGCAGCCACGGCCCGGCCGCCGTATGGGTGAACGACCGCAGGGTGTCGTCGGTCCCCTTCGCCTGCGCCGGGTCGTAACGCACCGCCGCGTACACGACGAAGCCGCCGGCCGCGGCGAACACGGTTCCCCGGGCCAGGCCGCCGCCCACCCCGAGGAAGTCCACGGCCGTGCGCCACCGTGCCGAAGCCCCGCCCATGGCGAGGTGCTTGCGGAAGGTGCGCCGAGCCGCCTGCACCGCGATGACCAGGCCCGCGACCGCGATCCCGAGCCCGACGGCCCCCACCAGCCACTGGCCGGCGGGCAGATCGAGCGCCTTCGCGGTCACATCCCGCGACTGCTGGTCCCCGGACCGGCCGCCGCCCGCCGAGAACGTGAGCACGGAGAGGGCCGCCGCGCCGTAGAAGACGCAACGGCCGGCCGACGCCAGTCGTTTCGTGGGCTTGTCGCCCTCGGGCCCGGCCGCGCCGAACACCGCCTCCGACAGACGCCACAGCATCATGCAGACGAGGCCGATGCCCACGGCCCAGATGAGGACGACGCCGAACGGCTTCTCCGCCAGTTCCTGGAGCGCCCCCTGACGGTCGGCCTCGTTGCCGCCGTCGCCGAGGGCGACGCGTACGGCCAGCAGTCCGATCAACATGTACAGCACCCCGCGCGTGACCAGCCCGCAGCGGGCCGTGACCTCGCGGAACCCGCCGCCCCGGGATGCGCTCCGTGCGCCCTTGCTCGCGGCCCCGAATCTCATCGCGCTCAGACCTCGCCCCGCCAAGCGCCGGTCTCGACCCCGCGCGATTCGATGAAGAGCTTGAACCGCTTGAGGTCACCCGCGACTTGGCGCTTGACGAAGCCGAGCACGTCGGCGGTGCTCTCGGCCAGGCCGTCCGGCACCCAGTTCATGTGCAGGACGATCTTGGTGGTGGTCGCGTCGATCGGCTGGAAGGTGACGAGCCCGGCCTGGCGGGTCTCCCCGCCGACCGTCATCCACGCGACGCGCCGATCCGGCAGCTGCTCGGTGATCTGCGCGTCGAACTCGCGCTCCACGCCGTTCACGTTCGTGACCCAGTGCGTCAGCGTGTCCGTGCGCTGGTCGATGCGTTCGACACCCTCCATGAAGGCGGGGAACTCCTCGAACTGCGTCCACTGGTTGTATGCCGTGCGTACGGGGACGTTGACTTCGACATACTCCTCGACATGCGACATGCGCACCCCTTCCGTGTCGTCGACGGCCCGCACCCTGCGGTGCGCGCCGTCTCTCAGGACGTATCGGTGCGCGGGTACCCGCCGTGGGGGAGCCCATGCGGCGGGCCGTATGCCCAGGTGCACCCCGGGGCCGCCGTACGCGGCTGCCGTACGGGGCTCCGCGGGCCCGGAGCGCGCGGGCGGGCGGCGTCTACGCCGCGTGTACGGGTGACGACGCAGGGCACACGCGGAGCATGACCGTACTCAAGACAAGCGTTCTCGTCCTGGACTGCGCGGAACCGGAACCCCTGGCCCGGTTCTACGCCGAACTGCTCGACGCCACGTCGGGCCCCGCCCCGGGGGACGGGGAACTGTTCCTCGTCACCGGCAGCGCCGGCGTGGTGGTGCTCGGGATCCGCCGCGATCCGGCGCACGTCCCCGCGGCCTGGCCTCCGCCGGAGGACGCCCAGCAGACCCATCTGCGGATCCTGGTGGCCGCGGACTCCCTCGACGAGGCCGAGCGCGAGGCCGTCGCCCTCGGTGCGCGCCCCGTGGCGGCCCAGGAGGACGGCACCCGGCTGGACAACCGCACGACGCTGCGCCGGTACACCGACCCGGCGGGCCACGCGTTCGTCCTCGCGGCCGTCCGGGAGGCCCCGCTCGTTCAGCCGTAGGCGACCGTCACCTCGCTGAAGCCCAGCGAGCGCAGCAGCCCCTCCAGCATCGACTCGGTGTTGCGCTCGGCCCGTTCGGCGAGCCCGCTGTCGCGTGCCGCTTCGTCGATGTGCTGCACGGCGAGCTTCTGCACGGCCTGCTCACCGGCCGGATTGTCGGAGAACAGGTCGCCGAGCCGGTCCAGCAGGCCCCGCTGCTTCGACACCGCGTAGGAGCGCTCGGGGTCGAGGGCCGCCGTGCCGAGCACCGCGTGCGGCAGCTTGACCGACACCTTGGTGCGGTCGCCGTTCACGGTGACGTTCCCCTCGGCCAGTGCGCCGAAGTCGACGTAGCCGCTGACCGTGCCGGCGCCCACGTACAGGGTGCGGGTGCCGCGGATGGCGTCCGGCAGCAACGCCGCGTCCTTCTCGAGGTCCACGACCACCTGGAAGTTGCCGACGGCCGCCTCGTAACGGTCCATGTCCTGGATCGACTTGAGCAGTGCGGGACCGGAGCGGTCCCGCGTGTCCTCGCCGAAGAGGCTGCCGAATCCCGGAACCAGGCTGAAGCGTGCCACGAGCACGATCAGCACCACGATCACCGTCAGGCCGGCGGCGAGCCGCCCCCACCACGCGCGGCGCGAGCCGCGCGGCCGTTCCGAAGAGGTTTCCATACCTCGCGGATACCCCGCGGACACGGCTCCAGCACCGCGATCCCGCACCGGCGGCCGCCTCGCAAGGCCTCGGCGGCCCCGCGCCGGAGCGGTCAGCGCTCCTTGGGGCTGCCGGACATGAGGCGGGCGGCGTCGATCTCGGCCCAGACGGCCTTCCCGTCCCCGTGGGCGCGCGCGCCCCAGCGGTCGGACAGCCGCTCCACGATGTACAGGCCGTGGCCGCCCGGGACGCCGCGTTGCGGGGCCGGATCGCGGGCGGGCAGGTCCGTCGTACCGTCGGTCACCTCGATGCGCAGGGTTTCCCCCGCGGTGAGCACGAGCTCGTGGCAACCGCCCGCGTGCAGCGACGCGTTGGTCAGCAGCTCGGACACGAGGAGCAGGGTGTCCTCGGAGGTGTCCGTACGGTCCCACCCCCAGTCCCGCAGGGCCTGGCGCGTGAACTCGCGGCCCTTGGCCACGGATCCGCGGACTCCCGCCAGGGCGAGCCGACGGCGCTGCCCTCCTGCGGGAAGGCCGGCAGTCACTGGATCGCCCGTTTCCGGTCCGATGGTCCCCACAGCGGTCGTTCACCCCCACGTTGGCACTGGTCTTCGTCCCCGGGACGTCCCCGGCCCGGCCACGGTCGTCGTCCCGGACTGTCCGTACGCCCCCCAGTGGTACGAGGCCACTCGGACTTGCCTTCGACAGTGTAGGGGACCGCCGCTCTCAGGGCGTTTCCACGTGGAGCCGCAGGGTGAGGCCGCTGTCCGTGGCACGGACCTCGACCAGGTCGCAGAGCTGGTGGATCATCCACAGTCCGCGGCCGCCGTGGGCCGAGGCCAGAGAAGGCCGGCGTCTCCCCGCCAGGGGGTCGGCCAGGCGGCCGCCGTCCTGGATCTCGGCGACGATCTCCCGCGTCCCGGTTCCCGCGGTGGTCCACAGCCGCAGCGTGCCCTTCCCGCCTCCGTGGGCGAGTGAGTTCGCGGCCGCCTCGCTGATGGCCAGGACGAGATCGCCCCGCCGCTCCGGCGGCAGGGACGTCGCGCGGGTCCACGTCTCCGCCTGCTCGCGCACCTCCGCCAGGCCTCCGAAGGTGTACTCGTGCCGCAGAACCGGGCCGTCGGGTTCGGGCAGGGGGAGGTCGCAGTCCGCGGAGACCCGCGAGGCGTCGGTGTACGCCGTGCTCGGCAGGTCCTCGCCCCGCTCGATCAGCAGCGGGTGCGTGCGCCGGGCGTCGGCCACCACCGCCGGGGCGAGGCCCCGTACGTCGTAGGGACACAGGATGGTGGCCGGCCGGCCGGCGAAGGCCGTGTTGATGAGGGCCTCGTGGCGGGTGGCCTCCAGCACCTCGGCGGGGGAGCGGCCGGGCCAGATCGGCTCGCCGACGATCCGGGCCGACCTGTTCGCGTGCCGGTCGGCGAAGTCCTGCAGGGCGGCCAGGATGCGGCCGGGGTTGCGGCCCAGGTCCGTCATGTCCGTCCAGGTGACCTCGGCCGTGCTCGCGCCGAGGGTCTCGCGCAGTGCGTCCAGGTGCGCGCCCGGTACCGCGACGAGGACCGGTTCGTCGGCCGACAGGGCGCCCCGTACGAAACCACCCACCCCGGTCAGGTACTCGTCGAGGCCCTGGTAGAAGAGGGCAGGGTGGACGAAGGCCCCGGCCTCGGCGGGCGCAGGAACAGTGATCATGCTGCGACCTCCAGCGCGGCGCATTCGTCCGGGAACATCTCCACTACCTTGCGCAGCGAGTATGGCGGGTCGTGGAGCAGGAGGCGACGCCCCTGCCCGTTGAGGGCGGCCGACGCCTGTACGAGGGCGGCGACCGCGGCCGGGTCGAGGAAGGCCACGGCCGACAGGTCGAGATGGACGACGGCCCCGGGGACCCCGGCCAGGATACCGAGGACGGCGGACAGGGACTCCCGGGTGTCGAGGTCGCAGCTGCCGCTCAGGCGGGCGCCGGGCCGGCCCTGCAACGGCAGGGCCGTCAGCTGAGCCGGCGCGCCCGTCCCCGTGCGCGTGTGCGCACGCCGCACGAGCGCGTCCGCCTCCGCCGCGTCGTCCTGGCGCGTGTGCGCGCCCACGGGGGAGGCGGAGCGGTCGTGTCGGTGAGAGGACGCCATGGCCGGGCCTACACCGTGAGCATGCCGGCGCGCAGCCGGGTCAGCGTCCGGGACAGGATGCGGGAGACCTGCATCTGCGAGATGCCCAGTTCGGCGCCGATCTCGGCCTGGGTCTTCTCCTGGCCGAACCGCATCTGCAGGATGTGCCGCTCGCGGTCGTCCAGTTCCTGCAGCAGGGGCGCGAGGGTGTGGAAGTCCTCGAAGAGCTCCATGCCCGGGTCGACGGTACCGAGGCGCTCCGCGAGCGGTCGGGTCGTCCGGCTCGTCGAGGACGGCGCGTCGCCGTCCGCGGCGGCGGTGTCGAGCGAACCGCTCGTGTAGCCGTTCGCGGCCACCAGCCCGTCGATGACCTCGTCCTCGGACAGTTCCAGGTGCTGGGCGACCTCCTTGACGGTGGGCGCCCTGCCCAGGACGTCGGTGAGGGCCTCCTGCGCCTTGGCGAGCTCCGTACGCAGCTCCTGCAGGCGGCGCGGGACGTGTACGGCCCATGTGCTGTCGCGGAAGTAGCGCTTGATCTCGCCGGTGATGTAGGGGAGGGCGAGAGTGGAGAACTCGACCTCGCGCCCGAGGTCGTAGCGGTCGATGGCCTTGATGAGGCCGATGGTCCCCACCTGGATGATGTCGTCCATGTCGAGACCCCCGCCGACCACGCGGGCACGGAACCGCCGCGCCGCGAACTGCACGAGCGAGAGGTTCATCTCGATCAGGGTGTTGCGGGTGTACTGGTACTCGCGCGTTCCCTCTTCCAGGGTGCGCAGCTTCGCGAAGAAGAGCCGTGACAGCTCCCGTGCGTCGCCGGGCGCCATCTCACGGGCGTTCTCCACCTGCAACGGGTCCACGGCCGGTTCTGGCGCCGTGGCGGTACCTCGGTCACGAGCGGGGACTTGCGTGGCGGTTGCACGAATGGGTCCTACGGCGGTGGCCGAGCGAGACATAGCGGCCGCTCCCTCCCGATTGACGACGACTGCTCGGGCGCTTCTGCCCGGGCTTCCCGGTTCTACACACCTCGAGGTCAATTTATTATTTCCCCGGCCCCTCCGCGCGTCCGAGGGGGCTTCTTCGCGGCCGGGCCGACCGCGACGGTGCCACGAACAGGCATACTCCCATGACCAGGACGTACAGGCGCGAACGGGGGAAGCGGACATGACCGGAGCAGGGGACGCGTACCAGCGAGGTGTGGTCGCGGACAGCTATCCGGCGGGACCGGGGTGGGTGGTGGCGGCCCGCGGCGAGCTCGACCAGGACACGCTGGAACCGTTGGAGGAAGCCCTGGCCGCGGCCGCGGCCGGCCACTCACCGGTGGTTCTCGACGTCGGCTCCATCACGTTCGGAGACTCCTCGTTCCTGAACCTGCTCCTGCGGATGCACCACCTCACCGCCCTGCGCATCGCCGCCCCCGGGGAGCAGTTGCGACGGCTCTTCGCCGTGACCGGTGCCGATACCGTCCTTTCCCTGCACGAGAGCGTCGAAGACGCCCTCGGGGCGCAGCCGCCGGTGTGACCGACCGTGCCCGGCGCCCTCCCGGCGGCGCTAGCCTTCACCCGACCGGTGCCGCGGGCACCGGCGAACCGGCACGCCCTGACGCTGCCGGGCTGCTGGCATGTCCCGCGCACCGGAGCGGACCGGTATCGAGAGTGAGGTTGGCGGATGGCCGAGCGGGTGGGCACGGATTCACCGAGCGGGGCGCCCGCGGTGCAGGGTGAAGGCGCGATCGGCGACGGGGAACTGCGCCAGTTGCTGGCCGGGCTGACCGCCGTACGCGACGGGGACTTCCGCACCCGGCTGCCCGATGCGGCGGACGGGCTGCTCGGCGAGATCGCCACCGTCTTCAACGGGATGGTCAACCAGCTGTCGCTGTTCACCTCCGAGGTGACACGGGTGGCCCGAGAAGTCGGCACCGAGGGGACGCTGGGCGGGCAGGCCGACGTACCGGGAGTGGGGGGCGCCTGGCTGGACCTCACGGATTCGGTCAACTTCATGGCAGGAAACCTGACGGCCCAGGTGCGCTCCATCGCCCAGGTCGCGACCGCCGTGGCCAAGGGCGACCTCTCGCAGAAGATCACCGTCACGGCGCGCGGGGAGATCCTGGAGCTGAAGGAGACCATCAACACGATGGTCGACCAGCTCTCCGGTTTCGCCGGGGAGGTCACCCGGGTGGCGCGCGAGGTCGGCACCGAGGGCCGGCTCGGCGGCCAGGCGGACGTCAAGGGCGTCTCCGGTACCTGGAAGGACCTGACGGAATCGGTCAACGTCATGGCCGACAACCTGACGGCCCAGGTGCGCTCGATCGCCGAGGTCACCACCGCCGTGGCCCAGGGCGATCTGACGCAGAAGATCCGCGTGGACGCCCGCGGCGAGATCCTGGAGCTGAAGGAGACCATCAACACGATGGTCGACCAGCTGTCCGCGTTCGCCGACGAGGTGACCCGCGTGGCCCGCGAGGTCGGGACCGAGGGCAACCTGGGAGGCCAGGCCACGGTCCGGGGGGTCTCCGGCACCTGGAAGGACCTCACCGACAACGTCAACGTCATGGCGTCCAACCTGACCGGTCAGGTGCGCTCCATCGCGCAGGTGGCCACGGCCGTCGCCCGCGGAGACCTCTCGCAGAAGATCATGGTGGAGGCGAAGGGCGAGGTCGCCGCCCTGGCCGGCGTCATCAACACGATGGTCGACACGCTGTCCGCGTTCGCCGACGAGGTGACCCGCGTGGCCCGTGAGGTCGGCACCGAGGGCCGGCTCGGCGGCCAGGCGCAGGTCCCCCACGTGGCGGGCACGTGGAAGGACCTCACCGACAACGTCAACTCCATGGCCAACAACCTCACCGGCCAGGTCCGCAACATCGCCCTCGTCACGACAGCGGTCGCCAACGGCGACCTGTCCAAGAAGATCGACGTGGACGCCCGCGGGGAGATCCTGGAACTGAAGACCACCATCAACACGATGGTCGACCAGCTCTCCTCCTTCGCCGCCGAGGTCACCCGCGTCGCCCGAGAGGTCGGCAGCGAGGGCCGGCTCGGTGGCCAGGCCGAGGTCGAGGGGGTGTCCGGCACCTGGAAGCGCCTGACGGAGAACGTCAACGAGCTGGCCGGCAACCTGACCCGCCAGGTCCGGGCCATCGCCGAGGTCGCCAGCGCGGTCGCCGAGGGAGACCTGACGCGCTCGATCACGGTCGACGCCTCGGGCGAGGTCGCGGAGCTCAAGGACAACATCAACTCCATGGTCGGTTCGCTGCGGGAGAGCACCCGGGCCAACCAGGAGCAGGACTGGCTCAAGTCCAACCTCGCCCGCATCTCGGGCCTGATGCAGGGCCACCGGGACCTCGCCGCCGTCGCCGAGCTCGTCATGGACGAACTGACGCCGCTCGTCGCCGCCCAGTACGGCGCCTTCTACCTCGCCGAGGAAGGCCCCGGCGCCACCGTTCTCACCCTCGTCGGCTCCTACGGCCGCCCTGCCGGGGCCGGGGAGGGCACCGGGTTCGCGCTCGGAGAGTCCCTCGTGGGACAGGCGGCCCGCAGCCACCGCATCATCGCCACCGACCAGGTCCCCGGCGGATACGTCATCTCCTCCGGGCTCGGCCACACCACCCCGGGCAGCCTGATCATCCTGCCGATCGTGGTCGACGACCAGGCACTCGGAGTGATCGAACTCGCCTCCTTCACGGCCTTCACCCCCGTGCACCGCGACTTCCTCGCCCAGCTGATGGAGACCATCGGCGCCAACGTCAACACGATCGTCGCCAACGCCCGCACCGACGAACTCCTCGGCGAGTCCCAGCGGCTGACCGGCGAACTCCAGGCCCGCTCGGAGGAGCTCCAGGTCCAGCAGGAGGAACTCCAGCGCTCCAACGCCGAGTTGGAGGAAAAGGCCGCCCTCCTCGCCAGCCAGAACAGCGACATCGAGGCCAAGAACCTCGAGATCGAGCAGGCCCGGCAGGAACTGGAGACCCGCGCACAGCAGTTGTCGCTGGCCTCCACCTACAAGTCGGAGTTCCTGGCCAACATGAGCCACGAACTGCGCACCCCCCTCAACAGCCTCCTCATCCTCGCCCAGCTGCTCGCCCAGAACCCCACCCGCAACCTCAGCCCGAAGCAGGTCGAGTACGCGGGCATCATCCACTCGGCCGGCTCGGACCTCCTCCAGCTGATCAACGACATCCTCGACCTGTCGAAGGTCGAGGCCGGGAAGATGGACATCCATCCCGAGCGGGTGGACCTGCCCCAGCTGCTCGAGTACGTCGACGCCACCTTCCGGCCGATGACCACGCAGAAGAGCCTCGACTTCACCGTCACCACCGCCCCCGACGCCCCCGACGGCCTGTTCACCGACGACGCCAGGCTGCGCCAGGTCCTGCGCAACCTGCTGTCCAACGCCGTCAAGTTCACCGAGCGCGGCGGCGTCGAACTGCGCATCGAACCGGCCGCAGCCCCCGACGTCCCCGCGGTGCTCACCCGCCGCGGGCCCATGCTGGCCTTCCGGGTACGGGACACCGGCATCGGCATCCCCGAGCAGCAGCTGGAGTCCGTCTTCGGAGCCTTCCAGCAGGCCGACGGCACCACCAGCCGCAAGTACGGGGGCACCGGCCTCGGGCTCTCCATCAGCCGTGAGATCGCCCAGCTCCTCGGCGGGGCCGTCACCGCGGAGAGCACCCCCGGCCAGGGCAGTACCTTCACCCTCTACCTGCCGGTCAGCCGCGCGGCGTACGAGAACGCCCCCGGCGCCGCCGCCCCCGCGGCCCTCCCGCCCGCCGACGCGTCCGGGACACCCGGTCCGGTCCGTCCGGACACGCCGGTCCTCCCCGCGCAGCGGCAGGCCCGCCGTCTGCTGGTGATCGAGGAGCGCCCCAACGGCCTGCTCTCCCTGGTCGCCGAGAGCGTCGGCCGGGACTTCGCCCCCCACCGTCAGGTGACGGGGGAGTACGGCGGCATCCAGATGGTCAACGCCACGAGCTCCCGGGAGGCCGCCGCCGCCCTGGCGTCCGACTCCTTCCACTGCGTGGTCCTGGAGCTGGACCTGCCCGACGGCGAAGCGCTGCGCTTCCTCGACGCGCTCGACGGGGACCCGGCCCTCTCCTCGCTCCCCGTCCTCGCCCACAACAACCCCCGGTCCAGGAACGGTCAGGAGAAGGCCCTGCGGGAGCGGTCCGCGTTGCGCCACGTGGAACTGCTGTCCAGCCTGGACGAGCTGCGCGAGCGGATCGCGCTCCACCTGTCCGCCGAGCAGCCCGGAGACGTGCCGCCCCTCGTGCACGACGACACGCAGCGGCAGCTGAGCGCCCACGTGCTCGACGGAGACCTGGCCGGGCGCACGGTCCTCGTCGTCGACGACGACGCCCGCAACCTCTTCGCCCTCAGCGGGATCCTGGAACTGCACGGCATGCGCGTGCTCCACGCGGAGAACGGCCGCAAGGGCATCGACGCCCTCACCCGCAACACCGGCGTCGACATCATCCTGATGGACGTGATGATGCCCGAGCTGGACGGCTACGCGGCCACCGCCGAGATCCGGCGGATGCCGGCGTACGAGGGTCTGCCCATCATCGCGGTCACCGCCAAGGCGATGCCCGGGGACCGGGAGAAGAGCCTCGCGGCCGGCGCCAGCGACTACGTGACCAAGCCGGTGGACGCCGAGGACCTCATCGCCCGCGTCCGGCACTGGCTCACGCGATGACCGGGGACACACGGCGGCACGACGGCGCCCGCCGACCGGGAGACCCGGCCGGCGGCCAGGCCGCGGGCAGCGTCCCGCAGCAGTCCCCGACCCCCCTGGGGCGCCTGGTCGCCACCGTCGAGCGGCTGCGCCGGGAGGTGCTGGAGGCGCAGGCGGCCGCCGACGGCCGTGCCCTGGTCGAACTCGCCAAGGGCATCCTGATCGGGCAGCTGCGCTGCACCCCGGCCGCGGCGGCCCGGCAGCTGGACGTACTGTGCCGCGAGAGCGGGATGTCTCCGCTCGGTCTCGCCGCCGACATCGTCAACCAGGCGTCCCGCGACCACGTCAGCGAGATCGCCGCCGAGTTCGTCGAGCGCGCCGCGACGGCGCCGGACCCGGCCGGTCCCTCTGCCACGGTGTCGGTCCGGCTGCGCACCGCCGAGAGCGGCGTACTGGCCGCCGCGGCCGACACCCAGGCGGTGGCCGAAGCCCTCCTGACGAACGCCCTGCACCCCCTGGGAGCCGTCGCCGTCGCCGTGTGGACCGCCGTGCCCGACGGCTCGCTGGCCCTCGCCGGCCACGCCGGGTTCGCGCCCGGGGAGGCCGCTCGCTGGCGCCACGTACCCCCCGGCGTGTCCACCGTCGCCCGCCTCGCGCTGCGCCGGCGCCAGCTGGTCACCCTCGGCCGCCTCGCACACGAAGGGCTGCCCTCGATCGGCCACCTCCAGTGGCCGGACGGCGGGCGGATGGCCGTACCGACCGGAACGGGCGGACGGATCCACGGGGTCCTCGAAATCTGCTGGCCCGAGCCCCTGGCGCCGCAGCCGCCGCAGATCGAGCGACAGGTCGAGGCCCTCGCCGAGCTCTGCGCCCACACCATGGACGTCGCGCCGCCGCGCGACCTCACGGCCACCGACGCGGTGCTCCCGGACGTCGCGGAGCTCATCGACCTCGCCGAGGGACTCCAGGACCCCGCCGTGGTGCTGACGCCGGTCCTCGATTCGGAGGGACGGCTCGGCGACTTCCGCATCCGTCACACCGGCAGCCGCTTCGTCGACCCGGTGGGACGGCCGCGCGGCGATGTCAACGGCGCGCTGCTGCTGGAGGCCTATCCGATGGCCGCGGGGGAGAGCGGGCTGTTCGACATCATCGAGCGCGTCCACGCCACGGGCGAGCCGTTCCGGGCCGAACGCATGAGCCTGACCGCTCTCGTCGACCAGATCCCGCTCAGCTCGGTCGCGGACATCAGCGTCAGCCGCCACGGCGCCGCCGTCCTGCTGATCTGGCGGCTCGAGGACGGGAAGGCGCGGCTGGCCAACCTCCTCCAGCACGCCCAGCGCCTGGGCCGGATCGGCGGGTTCGAGGAGAACCTGGCCACCGGGGAGACCACCTGGAGCGCGGAGATCTACGCGCTCCACGGACTCCCTGCCGCCGGGCCCCCGGTCCGGCTGCGGGAACTGCCCGGCTACGCGCATCCGGACGACTCCGCCGCCCTCGGCCGGTTCCTGCGGGCGGTGCTGCGCCACCGCCGCCCCGCCTCCGTCAACTTCCGCCTCCAGCGGTCCGACGGCATCACCCGCCACATCCGCGTCATCGCAGAGCCCGTGCTCGACGCGGACCAGCAGCTCCACGCCGTGCGCGGCGCCTACCAGGACATCTCCGCGCAGCACTGGACCGAGGTCGCGCTGGCCGCGACCCGGGACCGGCTCGCCCACAGCGAGGCCGAGTCCGCCGAACGCAACCGCCTGGCCCTCCAGCTCCAGCACGCCATCATGCCGCCCTCTCCGCCGGCCATCGAGGCTCCGGGCCTGCGGGTGGCCGTCCGCTACCGGCCGGCGGAGACGGAGTCGCTCGTCGGAGGGGACTGGTACGACACCGTGGTCCTGCCCTCCGGACTGGTCATGCTGTCCGTGGGGGACATCGCCGGCCACGGCATCGAGGCGGCCACCGGCATGGTCGTGCTGCGCAACGCCCTGCGCGGCCTCGCCGTCACGGGTGCGGGCCCGGCCCAGCTGCTGACCTGGCTCAACACGGTCACCCATCACCTGGCCAAGCACGTCACGGCCACCGCCGTCTGCGGTGTCTTCGACCCGAGCACCCGGGTGATGCGCTGGGCCCGCGCGGGTCACCTGCCGCCCGTACTCGTCCGTGGGGGCGAGGCCCAGGCCTTCCCGCTCATCGAGGGCCTGCTCCTCGGCGCCCTGCCCGATGTCACGTACGTCGAGCGCGAGGTGCGGCTCGAACCGGACGACACCCTGCTGATGTTCACCGACGGGCTGCTGGAGCGGCGCGACTGCTCGGTCCAGGACTCCCTCGGCCACCTGGTGACCGCGGCCGCCGCGGGCGCCGGCGACCTGGACGGCCAGCTGGACCGCCTCCTCGCCGAAAGCCGCTCCGACACGGACGACGACACCTGCGTGATCGGCATCAAGGTCGGCTGAGGCCGGACCGTGGACCCGCGCACGACGCCCCGAAGTTACTGGAGGGTAGTCAGGGTGTGTGAGGGACGGTAGCGTCGGTGGGACACAGAGGGAGTGCCATGTCTCGCACGTTCACGGTGTCCGACAGCATCGTCGTCCACGTCCGGCCCGCCGATGTCTACCGGCACGTCTCGGACCCCGCCCGGATGGGCGAGTGGAGTCCGGAGAACCTCGGCGCCACCGTCCACGGGGGCGGCGGCCGGGCCCGGGTCGGAATGGTCTTCGACGGGCGGAACAAACGCGGAGCCTTCCGCTGGACCACCCGGTGCACCGTGACGGCGGTCGAGGAGGACCGGCTGTTCAGGTTCCGGGTGCACGCCATCGGCGTCCGCCGCCCGCGGATCCGCGGCCCCATCGCCACCTGGGAGTACCGGTTCGAGCCGGTCCCGGAGGGGACCCGGGTGACCGAGACGTGGACCGACGACCGCCGCGGCTGGCCGGACGTCGTCGCCCACGCCTTCGACCGGGTGGCGACGCGGGGGCGCACCTTCGCCGACTTCCAGCGCGGCAACATCCGCACCACCCTGCGCAACCTCAAGAAGGCCCTGGAGCCCGGACACGGCGCCTGTGCCGGTCCCGCCGACGCCGGTGGCGGCGGCGCTCACTGACCGGTCAGGACCCGCACGGGAAGATCTCCCGGCGGCACGGCCGCCGGCTCGCGAAGGGCCCGGCACCGGCCCCCGCGAGGGGGGCCGGCCGGGCGGTCAGACCTCGAGTGCCCGGCGCAGTCCGAGCCGGTCGGTCCCCAGTTTGGTGAAGACCGCGGACAGCAGCTCGGAGACCGCGTGGGCGTCGGTGTGCATCGCCGTGGCGATCGCCCGGTTGTCGAGGCCGAGCGCGGCGTGCCCGGCCGCCGCGTGCTCCGCCACGGTGAGGGTGTCCTGCTCCGAGGTGTGCAGCCGACGCGGGCGCAGACCGGACGACGCGAGCTGGGCGCGGGCCCGGTCGGCGAGGCCGTCGGCCCCGCAGGCGGAGGCGAGCTCCATGCCCCGGTAGATCTGCTGGGCCGCCAGGTGCGGGTCGCCGATGGTGTGCAGGGCCGTTCCGTGGTCGATGAGCGCATGGGCGAGCTCGCTGGCGGCCGGGGACTGTTCGAGATGGTCCACCGCCTCCTGCAGCAGGCCGCTCGCCTGGGCGGCGTCCGTGGCCGACGCCGCGACGCGCAGGGCGTGACCGATCACGCTGGCCGTTCCGAACGCCCGGGCGCGGGAGACGGCTTCGGCCGCCGTGGCGCGTGCCAGCTCGGGCGCGTGGGTCGCCTGCGCCTGCACCAGGTCGAGCTGCCAGGGACTCCAGGAGGGGTTGCGCGTGCCGCGCAGGTCGAGGCGCCTGCCCGCCGCCGTGAGGTGGTGCTCGGCTTCCTCGATCCTGCCCTGGGCCAGGAGGAGTTTGCCCCACACGGCCTGCGGATCGGGGTAGACCACCGCCTTGGGGAAGCCCTCCCCGAGCTTGTAGGCGTGGGCGACCTGCTGGGCCTCGGCCGTGTTCCCGCGGGCGAGCAGCGTCTCGATCAGGGTGCCGACCGCGTACCACTGCGCCGGGATCCCGTGTCCGACGCGATCGGCGATCTGCAGGCCGTTGCGCACGAAGTCCTCGGCCTCGGCGAGCCGCCCGCGCCGGTAGCGGACGTAGCCGAGCAGCGTGTAGACGAAGGACAGGTGCGCGCCGCGCCAGCCCTTCGCCTCGAACTCGAGGATCGCCGTGTTGAAGAGCTCCTCGGCCCGGCCCGGCTGGTCGCAGTACATCAGCGTGACCGCCACGACGGCCGGCACCTCGAAGCCGAAGTCCTGGTCGGTCCAGCTCATGCCGCCGTCCAGCGCCTGATCCGCGTACTCCAGGGCGGTGGCGGCGGATTCACCGCGCATGGCGGCGTCCCAGGACCGCAGGCCCAGGATGTGCCGCTCGGGCAGACCGCGCCCGGTGAGCCGCTTGGCGAACTGGGAGAGGAGCCGGGAGCGGGCGGGCGAGTTCTCCTCGTCGACCCGGACCGAGTTCCACTTGAACTGCTCCGCCTGCATGCGCAGGCGCGTACGGGAGCTGGTGGCGCGCCGGGCCTCCTCCGCGAGGAGGGCGGACGCCTCGGCCAGCCGGCCCGTGTGCGCGAGCGCCTGGGCGAGCCGGTAGGTGATCGCCTCCCGCAGCCCCTGGTCGGTCTTGGGCTCTTCCAGCGCGGCCCTGAGCTGGTTGATCGTCGTCGCGGGATCGTGCAGGAGGTTGGCGGAGCCGAGTTCGAAGAGGACCTCGGCCCGGTCCTCGACGTCCGGAGGCTCGCGCAGCGCACGGGCCAGATAGCGGCGGGCGGCGTCGGGAGCACCCGCGGAGAAGCTCTCGCGTGCGGCCTGGCGCAGCTGCTGCACGACCCACGGGTCGCCCTCCGGATGCATCTCCAGCAGGTGGCGGGCGGCGGCCGCCGCACCGTGCCCGTCGTCGACCAGGGCCTGTGCGGCCATCCCGTGCATGGCGACGCGCACACCGGGTGGGATCGAGCGGTACACGGCGGTGGCGATGAGCGGGTGGAAGAACTCCACGACCTGCTTGCGCCGCACGCTGGTGAGGACGGTCAGGATGCGTGCGGCCCGCAGCTGGTCGATGGCCTCGGCGGCCTGCGCCTCACCGAGGGCGGCGACGCCTCCGACGATGCCGGTCGGGACCGCGGTGCCGAGCACGGCGGCGGCCCACGCGAGGCGCACGGTGGACGGTCCGAGCTGTTCGAGCCGGTCGATCAGGCCGCTGCCCTTGACGGCCGAGGCCAGGTCGCGGAGCTGGGGGATGTTCTCCTGGTGCGGCTTGAGCCCGCGGTCGCGGCCCTTCATCGCCAACTCGACGACTTCGAAGGGGTTTCCGCCGGTGATCGCCCAGCACTCCCGGCAGAACACGTCGTCGGCGCTCTCGCCCAGGGCGTCGCGCACGATGCGCGCCACCGCGCTCGTGGTCAGGGGAGCCAGCTCGTGCGGACGCGTCCCCTGGCGCCCCATCAGGGCGCGCAGCGAGCCGGCGTCGGCCGGGATCTCGTCGGGCCGGCAGGCGATCATGATCAGCATGGCCAGTTCCTCCGCCCGGGCCGCGAAGGCGGTCAGCCAGGTCAGGGACTCGGCGTCCGCCCAGTGCGCGTCGTCGACGATGAGGACGACGGGCGCGTTGCGTACCGCTAAATGCGTGACCACCCAGTCGAGCCCGTCGCGCACACCCTGCGGGTCGGGCCCCGTCGGACCCTTCGGCGCGGCCGTCAGTCCGAGAGCGGGGGCGACGATGCTGTACCAGTTGCCGAGGGCGTCGCGCCGTTCGTCCTCGCTCATGGCGGCGAGGGCCGGCTGGATGAGCTGGCGCATCACGTGGAACGGGACCTGCCGCTCCTGCTCGCCGCCGCGTGCGAACAGCACCGTGCAGGCGCGTTCGCCGGCGTGCCGGCGGGCCTCGTTGAGCAGGGTGGTCTTGCCTATGCCGGCCGATCCGGCGAAGGTCAGGACGCCTCCGAGCCGGGTGGCCGGACCTCTGGCCGAGATGCCGCAGAGGACGTCCACCGCGCGTTGGATCGCGAGGACCTCGGACTCTCGTTCCAGCAGGGGCTGAGAGTCCCAGCCCCTGGGTTCCGTGACGTGTGACATCTGTAGCCCCCTCCAGCGCGTGCGCCCGAGTGTACGGTGCTCAGGGAGAGTTGATGCTGTTTCAGCATACTATTACGGCATCTCGTCACCCGTACGAGAAGACCGCTGTACCCTTCGCGCCACGGGAATCATGGGGAGCGCGCTGGGCTGCGGGATGCCGGCGGGGAGTTCCCGGACGGTGACGCCCGGTGCGGGGGTCAGGTGCCACCGCGAGGCCACGGTCGCCACGGCGGTCAGGATCTCCGCCACGGCGAACGAGTCACCGATGCACTTGTGCTGGCCGGCCCCGAACGGGACGTAGCTGTGCGTACGGGACCGTTCGCCCGCGCCCCGCTGCCAGCGGTCCGGGTCGAAGGTGGTGGGGTCGGGGAAGAGCGCGGGGTCCCGGTGCAACGCGTAGGGGCTGTAGGCCAGTTCGGCGCCGGCCGGGATGGCGACGCCGCCGAGCGTGAGGGGGGCGAGGGCGCGCCGCGTGAAGAGCAGCGGCGAGTGCAGGCGCAGCGCTTCCTGGAAGACGTTGTTCGTGTAGGTCAGCGCGGGTATGTCCTCGGGGCGGACGGAGCGGTTGCCGACCACCGCGTCGACCTCGGCGTGGAGGCGCTTCTCCACCTCGGGGTGCCGGCCGATCTCGTGGAAGATCCAGGACAGGGTGGTCGCCGAGGTCTCGGTGCCGGCGAGCATGATGGCGATCACCTCGTCCCGCACCTGCTCGGGGCCCATCGTCGCACCCGTCTCGGCGTCCACGCTGGACAGCAGCAGGGAGAGCAGGTCGTGACGGTCCCCGCCCGCGTTCCCGGCCTCGGCGCGGTACCGGACGATCACCTGGTCGATGATCTCGCGCAGGCGGGCGGCGGCCGCGTCGAACCGCCGGTTGTACGGGACGGGCAGCCGGTCCAGCGACTTGGGCATGACCGCCCGTACGAGCATGCCCTCCAGGACGATGGGCAGCGAGCGGTGCACCTCCGCCACGGCGGAGCGGCTCAGGTCCCCCGAGAAGATCATCTCGGCGACCGAGGACATGGCGTACCCGCGGGCCTCCGTGACCAAGGAGATCTCGCGTCCGTCCGTCCACGACGCGGACATCGCCTCCGCCTGCCGGCACATCACCTGCACGTACTCGGCGATGTGGTTGCGGTGGAAGGCGGGCTGCATCATCCGGCGCTGTTTGCGGTGGAAGTCGCCGTCCGTCGTCACGATCCCGTTGCCGAACACCGGGCGGAGCCGGTCGAAGATCCGGCCGCGGCCGAACTGGTTCGCCTGCTGCACCAGTACGGCGTGCACGTGCTCAGGGCTCGTCAGGACGTGGACGGGCCAGGTGCCGATGTCGAGCCGGACGATGTCGCCGTGCTCCCGCAAGGACTCCAGGAACGCGATGGGCCGGCGCCACAGGTGCAGGGCGTGCCCCAGCAGCGGTAACCGGCCCGGGGCCACCGGAGCTTGGACCGCAGGGCCTGGGTGCTCCGCATGTGCCATGGGCCGACTCCCTGTCATGCCACGGAGACGAGATCCGGGCGGGTGTACGCAGACTCCAGCCCGGCCGCGAACCGTTCGTCGCTGTACCGCGTGCACTCGTAACGCTGCCACAGATCGGCGCCGATCATCCAGTCCTCGTAGCTGCGGACGCATCGGGCGACCGCGTCGCGCAGGGCCGGGTCCGTGCCGGGGAGCCCGTCCACGGCCTGGAACAGGCGTCGTTCTTCGGCCAGGTACTCCTCGATGCGGCTCTGGATGCGGCCCTCGACCGCCCGGACGGCTTCCGGCAGGGAGCAGCCCTCCCACGAGGAGATGAGGGAGACGAGGTTGTTGGTGTCCCCGCAGGCGTGCTCCTTCGGCAGGGAGAACACGTCGTTGCCCCACGAGATGACGTCCACCGCGCTCGCGACGAGGGCCTGGTGCTCGGGAAGGTCGTGGACGTGCTGGGGGAGCGCGAGCCCGAGCCCGGCCTCCACCATGTCCATCATCGGCAGCAGTTGGGAGCTGTGCCGGCGCATGAGGACGTACTCCTGGACCGTCTGGCGTCCGCGGCTCCCGCGGTTGCCCGCCTCCTGGTCGAGGGAGTGGAGCATGAGCGGGACGTGGGCGCGGTAACGGGCCGCGGTCTCCTCGGACATGCCGGCCAGGATCCGGTCGCACAGGTCGACGAACCCCGTCACCAGCGGATTTCGGCCGGGTGCGCGGGGACCGGTCCGCCCCGTCTCCAGGTAGCTGGTGATCGCGTCGGTGATGGGCCGCCAGGCCGCCAGATCGCCCGCCCTGATGAGGTGGTCGTGCTGGTCGTCCAGGACGAACGACCAGGCCATCCACTCGGCGAGCAGAACGATGCGCTCGTAGGGCACCTCGCCGCTCACCCGGCCCGCGAGATGTCCCACGCCGATCCCCGAGAACTGCTCGGCGCCGGCGGTGACGAGCTCGTGTCCCAGCACCCACGACGTGGCCTCGGCGTTGGCCCGGGCGGCGTCCGGATGCTTGGAGTTCCCGAACGGAAGGTGGAAATCGGGAACGGAGAAAGAACTGAGTCGGGCCATTGATCCCCCACGGAAGAGTCGGATTCGTCAATACCCGCTCAATACAAGGTCGCGCTTTCCGGTCGCGACCCGAACGCCCTTCATGCTGCGGTGTCGTTGCGATGGCACCTGCTGGCGATCGGAGTGAACCGGTCGCCGGGTGGCCTCATCCTGGCCACGCGTGACCACATCAGGCCACCCGTGAACTAATTTACCCTCAGGGTGCAGCGGACTGTCAATGTAGGACGATCCAACTTGGGGAATCCATCCCGGAATTGCCGAAATGGCATTCGTTCGGAATGTGCAATCGGCATAGTCGCTTCCGCCTGGGGCGTCCGGGACGCCAGGGACCCCCGGGGTCCGTGGGTTCGTGAGACGGGCCTGCCGCGTGGCCGAAGACCGCCGTCGACGGGCCGTCCTTCCCTACACTGCGAAGGGCCACGGCGGCCGGGGGAGGGATGGGAGCATGACCGCGCACCATCCGACAGGCCCGGCAGACCCGGCGGATCCCCGGGACGGCCAGGAGCCCGATGTCCTCGGCACCTACCTGGAGTTCCTCCGGATACGCCTGGGCGGCGAGCGGTTCGAAGCGCTCGTCAGGGCGGTCCAGAGCACCTGCGCCCTCCTCGCCGAGGAGTACCAGGCCCTCCTCGAGGTACCGGGGGAGGACGAGCTCGCCCTCGATCTGCGGGGCGAGTACCTTTCCCTCATGGCCGTGATGATCACCGGCCACCTGGACCACCGGCTGGTCGAACTCGACACCCCCGGCGGCGGCAAGGGCTGGGCGGTCGTGGAGACCGCCCCCGCGCGGCCGCGACGGACCCCCGCTCCGGCCGCACCGCCCGCGACCGCCCCCGGGTGGGACGCGGCGGGACGGGCCTGGATCGACGGGCAGCTGGACGGCATCGTCCGCGCGACCGGCTCCACGGCTCCCGAAGGGCCGCACGACCCCCTCAAGGGCCGCACGACCCCCTGAAGGACCCCGCGCCGCCGGTGAGCGCGAGGTACCCGTACGCCCGCCCGTACGCCCGTCCCTACGCACCGGCCCACCTGCACCGCCGTCGTGGCCATGAGGCAGGATGGCAGCCCGTTCCGGATGCGTACGCACGCCCGAACGCGGTACCAGGCACGACGAACTGACAGGTGACAAGGTGAGCACACCCCTCATACGGCGGCCGGCGGCGTCCGTCGCCGCACCCCCGGTCCTGCGCGGGGCGGAGGGCGTCCGGTGAACAGGGACCTCGTCCTGCACGACTGGCTGGTCGCCGGCATCGCGCTGGCCGCCGGCGCCCTGGCCGGGCTGCTCCTGCGGGCCCTCGTGCGCTGGCTGGCCAAGCACGCCCTCAAGACGCGGTGGAGCGGGGACGACATCGTCGTCGACGCGCTGCGCACCCTCGCACCGTGGGCGGCCGTCATCGCGGGCGCCGCGGTGGCCGCGTCGACCCTGCCGCTGAGCGCCCGGGTCTCCGGATACGTGAACCAGTCCCTGACCGCCCTGCTCGTCCTCCTCGCCACGGTCAGTGCGGCCCGGGTCGTCGCCGGATTCGTCCAGGCCATGGCCCAGTCGCGGACGGGAGTGGCCGGTTCGGCCACCATCTTCGTCAACATCACGCGGGTCGTGGTGCTCGCGATGGGCCTGCTGGTCGCACTCGAGACCGTGGGTGTGTCCATCGCGCCCCTGTTGACCGCGCTGGGGGTCGGCGGTCTGGCCGTCGCCCTGGCGCTCCAGGACACCCTCGCCAACCTCTTCGCCGGCGTCCACATCCTCGCCTCGAAGACGGTGCAGCCCGGCGACTACATCCGTCTCACGAGCGGTGAGGAGGGGTACGTCGTCGACATCAACTGGCGCAACACCGTGGTACGCAACCTGTCGAACAACCTGGTGATCATCCCCAACGGCCGTCTCGCGCGCACGAACATGACCAACTTCACGCAGCCCGAGCAGCAGTTGTCGATCCTCGTGCAGGTGGGAGTGGGGTACGAGAGCGACCTGGAGCACGTCGAGAAGGTGACCCTCGACGTGGTCGACAGCGTGATGGCCGACATCAACGGCGCGGTCCCCGACCACGAGGGCGCCGTCCGCTTCCACACGTTCGCGGACTCCAGGATCGGCTTCACGGTCATCCTGGGCGTCGGCGAGTTCAGCGACCAGTACCGGATCAAGCACGAGTTCATCAAGCGCCTGCACCGCCGGTTCCGGGCGGAGGGCATCTCGATCCCGGCCCCCACCCGGACGGTCGACCTCCAGCAGAGCGGCCCGAGGCCGGCGTTCGACGCGTCGCCCCCGGCGGTCCCGCACCAGCGCGACACCCCGCCCCCGATGCCGGCGAACAGCGGGCGGTAACGGCGGGGCGGGGAAGCCGGGCGGGGCGGGGAGACCGGGCGGGCCGGCCGCGAGGCCGGTCTCCACCGCGGCCGGTGACCCGCTACCCGCGGGGACCGCTCAGGGGCGGATCCCGTCGCACGCGATCCGCAGGTGCCGCGGGCCGCGCAGGACCGCGTTCTGCCGGTAGGGCGGCGGGTCCTCCAGCAGCCGGGGGTTCTCCAGCCGCCGGGCCAGCTCGCTCAGCGCCAGCTGCGCCTCCAGCCGGGCCAGCGGGGCGCCGAAGCAGCTGTGGATACCGCTGCCCAGGCCCAGGTGCTGGATGTCCTTGCGGTACGGGTCGAAGCGGTCGGGATCCTTGAAGCGTTCGGGATCCCGGTTGCCGGACGCCAGGATCAGCCACATCGAAGAACCCTTCGGGATGGTCACCCCGCGGACCTCGATGTCCGTGAGCGGGGTCCGCTGCGGAAGCAGCTGCACCGGCGGTTCGAACCGCAGCAGCTCCTCCACCAGGGGTACGGCCAGCCCGGGCTCCTCCCGCAACCGGAGCAGCACGTCCGGATGGCGCAGCAGGGTCAGCATCCCGTTGGTGATCAGGTTGACCGTGGTCTCGTGGCCGGCGATCAGCAGCAGGGCCGCCGTGCTGAGCAGCTCCATCGTGGACATCGACTCGTCCGGCCCGTGTCCCGCCGCCAGCTGGGAGAGCATGTCGTCGCCGGGGTTCTTGCGCCGCTCCTCGATCAGCCCGGCCAGGTACATGCCCAGCTCCATCCGGGCGTCGTGGGTGGTCCGCTGCCGCTCCGCGACGTCGGAGTCCGGATCCGGGTCCAGACTCGCCGCGAGGGTGTCGGCCCAGACGTGGAAGCGGGCCTCGTCCTCGCGCGGTACGCCCAGCAGCTGGCAGATCATCGTCACCGGGAACGGGTACGCGAACTGGTCGACCAGGTCGATGCTTCCGGGGTCCCCGAGACGGTCGATGAGACCGGTGACGATGTCCTGCAGACCGTCGCGCATCCCGTCCACGCGGCGCGGGGAGTGCGGAGGGCCGAAGGGCCGGTTGGTCATCCGGCGCAGGCGGTCGTGCTCCGGCGGGTCCAGCTTCAGGAAACTCGGCGGCAGCGCCGTGGCCTCCTCCTCCCCGCCCTCGGCCAGCGGGTCGCCGGCCGAGGGCGCGAGGTTGCGGGAGTCGGAGCTCAGGCGGGGATCGTGCAGCAGGCTCTGGATGTCGTAGTAGGTGCTGATCACGTACGGCCCGGTCCCGTCTTGGAAGACCGGTGTCCTGCGGAGCTCCTCGTACAACGGGTACGGGTTCGCGCGGTTGGCGTAGTCCAGGATCTGGCTCAGGATGCCGTGGCTCATGGCGGGTCGTCCTCCGTGGGCGTGCGGGTCAGTGCCCGGCGGGGGTGAAGGTGATCCGGCGGTCGGCCGGCGAGTACCCGCTGAGGGTGATGGTCGGGCCGTGCGTGGGAACGGACGGGTCGGGGAAGTCCGCGGGGATCGGCCGCTGCCCCTCGGCGCGGCGGTCCACCGTGGTGAACGGGGGCGGGAAGGGAGCGGTGTGCTCGATCTGCCGCTCGTAGAACTGCAGCCAGCGCGCGTTGTCGAAGGTGACCGCGCCGATGACCCGGCCCTGGTATCCGTAGACCCCGGTGAAGCGGCGCTCGGCCCGCGAACCCTGGGTGATCATGATCTCCGTGCCCATGGAGGGCACGCCCACGGACTTGATGTTCACCCCGAACTGCGAGGACCAGAAGGCCGGCACCCACAGGTGCGGCCGGCGGTCCGTGCTCTCGCTGAGCATGTTGTGGGCCGCGGTCTCGGCCTGCGCGACGGCGTTGCCCCAGTGCTCCAGCGACAGGAACTGATAGCCGAACAGGGCGTGCGGGGAACGGGCCACGTCGCCCGCCACGTAGATGTCGTCGGTGACGATGCCGCGGATGTCGAAGGCCCGGCAGCCCGCGTCGCAGGCGATGCCGCGGGGCCCCGCCCCGAGGCCCGAACCGGTCAGCCACTCGGTGTTGCGCTGCGCGCCGAGCGAGACGACCACCACGTCGCACTCCAACGTGGTGCCGTCGGAGAAGTGCGCGGCGCGCACCCGGCCGGTGGAGTCGCCCTCCAGAGCGGTGACCATGATCCCGGTCCGCAGGTCGACGCCGTTCTCCCGGTGCATCTCGGCGGCGACGGCGCCGATCACCCCGCCCAGGGCGCCGACCAGGGGCGCGTCCCCGCGTTCGGCGACGGTGACCTCCAGTCCGCGTTCGCGGCACGCCGAGGCGATCTCGGATCCGGTGAACCCGGCGCCGATGACCAGCACCCGGCGCGGTCCGGCGTTCAGCCGCCGGGCCAGCGCCGCCCCGTCCTCGCGGGTGCGCAGCGTGAAGACCCCGTCGAGTTCGCCCTCCGCCTCGTTGGGCCAGGGCCGGGCCCGTACCCCCGTGGCGATCAGCAGGCGGTCGTACGGGACCTCGTCGCCGTCGGCGAGCCGGACGGTCCGGGCCGCCATGTCGAGGCCGTCGGCCGGCACACCCAGGCGCCACTCGGCGTCGATGTCCCGGCGCCGGGGGAGCGCGGTGCGCTCGGCGTCGGCCCGGCCCAGCAGCACCTGCTTGGACAGCGGCGGGCGGTCGTACGGCTCGTACGGTTCGTCGCCGATCAGGGTCAGCGAACCCGCGAAGCCCTTCTCCCGCATGGTCTCGGCGGCGCGCAGTCCGGCCAGCGAGGCGCCGACGACCACGATCCGGCCCGACCGCTTGAGCTGCTCCAGGGCGGTTTCAGGCATGGGAGGCCTCCCCGCCGGTACCGGCAGGGCCGGCACCGGTACCGGCCAGGTCCAGTTCGTCCACGAGGATCGCCTGCACGGGGCAGGCCGCGACCGCCTGGGCCACGCGTGCGCGCTGGCTCTCTTCGGCCTGCGGGTCGTACAGCAGTCCTTCGTCCCCGTGCATCGCAAAGACGTCGGGGGCGAGGAAGGCGCACTGGGCGTATCCCTGGCACCGGTTGAGATCGACGACGAGCCTCAGCAAGGTGTGTCCTTTCGGTGCCCCCCTGTGCTTCCCGCACCAGCGTGCGGGCGCCGCCGCCCGGGTGCCCGTCCGGTACCGCCATCGGGCTGACGTCCGCCCTACGGCCGCCCTCAGGTGGCCGAGCGGCGCCGTCGGCCCGACCGGAGGATGTACACGCTCACGACCGCGGCCCAGGCCGGGAAGACCAGCTCGGACCAGGGGAGCGAGGAGCCGGCCACCAGCAGGACGAGGCCGGCCAGGTATCCGGTGAGGACCAGCGGGCGCGGGAAGACCCCGAGCCTGCGGCCGATCGTCGAGGTCGCGAAGACGAACACGGCCGCCATCCGCATCCCGTACGTGGTGAGCAGCGTGTAGGCGAAGTGGCGGCCGAACGCCTGCGGCTGATCGGCGTCCAGCACCGTCCCGGCGGCCGCTGCGGCGCCGAAGAGGCTGGCCGTGAAGACCAGGCCGCTGCCCAGGAACACGGTGGAGACGAACCGGTCCTCGGCCTTCCCGGAGTGCTCCCGCAGCGCGCCCATGAACCACAGGAAGGCGATGCCGGCGAAGGGAACCAGCTCCAGCGCCGTGCTCACCGCGTCCCGCTGGCCCGAGGTGACCGTGATCTGAGCGGCGCCGCCCCCTTCCGGCAGGCCGAGCCGGGCGAGGACGATGGCCGTCGCCATGAGGGCGGCGAAGAGGATCCCCGCCAGCCCCGCCGCGCGGGGAGTGCTCAGGCTCTGGCCGGGGGAGGCCCCCGTAGCTCCTTGTGTCATTCGTCCAGCAAGCCGGGGACCCGGCCGTCGTGCCAGCCGGGCCGCGCGCCCGGGTGAAGCGGGACCGCGGCCCGAGCGCCTCAGGCCGTCCGGTGTGCCCCGTCAGGCCCGTTCACCGCGCCCGTCGCGTTCACCGCGCTCGTCGCCCGCGTCGGCCCGTCCGCGGCCCGGTCCATCTGGTCGATGCTCCACAGCGGCAGGGTCCGGAAGAAGCCCACGGCCTCCTCCCGCCAGTACGGGGCCCAGGACGCGGCCTCGGCGGACGCCTCGTGCGCGTACCGGCGGATCTCCGCGCGCAACCGGTGGTCCGCGCCGCCTTCGCGGGCGATCTCCCGGATCCGCTCGATGGTGGCGTCGGAGCAGCCCGGGTCGCCGAGCGCGGATTCCACCAGCGCCGCACCGGACCCGCTCGCCCGGGCCAGGACCGCGTTCACGGCGTACGTACGGCGCCCGGAGCGGATGTCGGCCCCGGTGGACTTGCCGACCTGGGCGCTCTCGCCGAACAGGTCCTGGAAGTCGTCGCGCATCTGCTCGCCGATCCCCACCAGGCGGGCGTACCGGTGCAGCCGGTCGCGGTGCGGCGCGGGATCCTCGCCGGCGGCCAGCAACCCCATGGTCAGCGGCGCCAGCACGGAGTACCGCGCGCTCTTGAAGTCGGTGACGGCGTGCAGGAACTCCTCGTCCGGGTTCTCGAGGGAGTCCCGCTCCAGGTCCGCGATCTGCCCGGCCACGGTTTCCGCCGCCGTCCGTATCTGGACGGCCAGCAGGGCCTGGCGGAGCTCCGCCGGCACCTCGGCCTCCAGCAGCACCTGCATCGAGAGGAAGGCCGCGAGGTCGCCCGCCAGGACCGCCAGGCCGAGGGCGGCCGGGAGGTCGTCGGGCAGGTCCTGGCGGTAGGCGTAGTACGTGGACGGGCCGCCGCGCCGCAGGGGCGCGTCGTCGATGATGTCGTCGTGGACCAGCCCGTGGGTCTGCAGGAGCTCGAGGCTCAGGCCGGCCTCCGCCAGCCCCGGCAGCTCCTCGGTGGTGACCAGCCGGGCCGCCTCGTACAGCAGGACGACCCGCAGGCGCTTGCCGCCGCGCGTCGACAGCTCCCGCAGCAGTTCGAGGGCGCGGGGCGCGAACCGGCTCGGCAGCGGGGTGTCGAGCCGCTGCCCCAGGGTGTCGAAGTAGCGCTCGAAGCGCGCGTCGAAGCGCCTGCGGTGTCCGGAGATCCGTTCCAGGGTGCGGGCGACGGTGGCCGTGTCGTTCATGAAGATCATTATCCGCATGGCCCAGGAGTGCGGGCGAGGTAAGAAATCATTGACACGAGGTATGGATTCTTTTACCTTCCACAGGTCAAAGTTGTTTTACATAGGAGCGGGTGTGGCCTTCCAGGAGAAGCGCGCGTGGATCATGGCGGTGGTCTCGGTCGCCGGGTACGCGGTCTACCTGGCCCTCGTACTGGGCCGGGCCGGCGACGCCCCGACCGCCCAGGTCGCGTACGTCGCCCCGCTGCTCTGGACGGTCGGCGGAGCCATCGCGGCCTCGATCCTCCTGAACGTCGCGGTGGCGGCGGCCGTGCCCGCCGAGGCCGGTGTCAGGGACCAGCGGGACAAGGAGATCGGCCGCCTCGGAGACCTCGCCGGACAGTCCTTCCTCGTCATCGGAGCCGTCGCCGCGCTGATCCTGTCGATGGCCGGGGCGGACCGGTTCTGGATCTCCAACGCGATCTACCTGGGCTTCGTCCTCTCGGCCGTGCTCGGATCCGTGGTGAAGCTCGCCGTCTACCGCTGGGGGTTCCCGTCGTGGTGAAGGCGACCGGCGTCACGAACCGGATCAGGACCCTTCGCTTCGAGCGCGGGGAAATGACCCAGGCGGACCTGGCGGAACGCATCGGGGTGACCCGCCAGACCGTCATCGCCATCGAGAAGGGCCGCTACTCGCCCTCGCTCGAAACGGCCTTCAGGATCGCCCGCGTCCTCGCGGTGCCCCTCGAACAGGTCTTCCAGTACGCGGACGAGGAAAGGACGGCGCCGTGAAGGCGATCGTGCAGGACACGTACGGATCGAGCGATGTGCTGGAGCTCCGGGACATCGAGAAGCCACAGCCGGGCCGGGGCGAGGTGCTCGTCGCCGTCCGGGCCGCCGCGGTGGACGCCGGGGTCTGGCACCTGATGAGCGGCCGCCCCTACCTGCTGCGGCTCCTGGGCTTCGGACTGCGCGCACCCAAGGTCGCCGTGCGCGGCCGGGAGGTCGCCGGACGCGTCGAGGCGGTCGGGGAGGGGGTGAGCGCGTTCCGTCCGGGGGACGAGGTCTTCGGCATCTGCGAGGGGTCCTTCGCCGAGTACGCGTGCGCCCGGCAGGACAAGCTCGCGCGCAAACCGGCCGGGCTGCCCCTGGAGGAGGCGGCCGCGCTGCCCGTTTCCGGCCTCACCGCCCTCCAGGCGCTCCGCGACGTGGGGCGCGTGCGGCCCGGACAGCGAGTTCTGGTCATCGGCGCCGCGGGCGGGGTCGGCACGTTCGCGGTCCAGCTGGCCAAGGCGTACGGGGCCCACGTCACGGGGGTGTGCAGCACGGCGAAGACGGAGCTGGTGCGCTCGCTCGGGGCGGACGAGGTCGTCGACTACACCGTCGAGGAGTTCGCCGACGGGATCCGCCGCTACGACCTGATCCTCGACACCGCCGGCAACCGGACCCTGACGCACCTCAGGCGCGCCCTGACCCCGCGCGGGACGCTGGTCATCGTCGGCGGTGAGGGCGGCGGGCGCTGGCTCGGCGGCATCGACCGGGTCCTGCGGGCCGCGCTGCTGAACCCCTTCGTGCGGCACGGGCTCAAGGGGGTCTTCGCCGCCGAACGGCAGGCCGACCTCGAGGTCCTCAAGCAGTACGTGGAGGACGGCGTCCTCGCTCCGGCCGTCCAGCGCACCTGCGCGCTCGCCGGAGCCGCGGAAGCCGTCGACCAGCTCCATAGGGGCGAGGCGCGGGGGAAGATCCTGATCAAGCCCTGAGCCGGCGGTCCGGCCTCGCCGGGCCGTCCGCGGAGGGCCGATGCCGATGCCGATGCCGCGCGCCCGCCGGCCCGCGCGGGCCTCGGCCCGGCTTCGGCCCGGCCCGGCCCGCCTCAGCCCCGGCTCGGGCCCGGTGCGGGGGAGGTGGCGGCGGGGCTCGCGGGGGTGCCCTGAGCGGCGGGTGCGGCGGGCGTCGCGGACGGGGTCGGCGCGGTCGGTGTGGTCGATGCGGTCGGTGTGGTCGGTGCCCCGGGGGTGGCCGACGCGCTCGGACCGGCCGGGCCGGTCGTGGCCGCGGGTGATTCCGGGGTGCAGGTGACCTCGTCGCGCGGGGTGTAGTGCGTACGGAACGTCTCCCGGCCGACTTCCTTGCCGGCCCGGACGAAGACGCGGTCGACGGAGACGTCGAAACCTTCCAGCGGGGTCTGCGCCTCGCAGGTGGGGCCGGCGACCGTGCGCTTGGCCGGGGGCGTGACGTGCGTGCGCGGACCCTTGGTCGCGCGTATCTCGTCGTACCGCTTCGTTCCGAGCAGGGAGACGGTCACCGAGGTGTCGGTGGAGGAGGCCCGGATGGTGACGGGGTGGCCGGAGTCGTTCTGCCAGCGCAGGTCGAGCGTGCCCCAGGCGACGGTGGCCTCGCGGCCTTCGGGGTACCGCTCGATGTAGAAGGAGTGGGCCCCATGCTCCACCGGCGCCAGGCCGGCGAAGAACATGGCGTTGTACATGGTCGTCGCGACCGCGGAGACGCCGCCGCCGGGAGACTTCACGTAGCGGCCGTCGTTGATCATGATCCCGTCGACGAAACCGTTCTCCTTGGTCCGCTCGCCCACGGCCCGATTGAAGCTCCAGACCTCGCCCGGCTGGACCACGGCGCCGTTGATCAGCTCGACGGCGCGGGCGATGTTGTGGGTGCGGTAGGGGGCGGACGGAAACGCCACGGTGAAGGACGAGAGCTGCTGCCGTGCCGCGCCGAGGCCCTCTCCGGGGGCGGTGCCGGGCTTCGTGCCCGGTGCCGCGGCGGCGCCCCGCGCCCCGCCGCGGGCGTCCCCGGTCCCGGCGGGCCGGTCGGCGGCCGCGGAACCGGATCCGGAACTCGCCCCGGAACCCGCCGCTGGACCGGCTGCGGCCGCCGAACCGGCGGCAACGCCGCTGAGGCCGAGTACGGCGGCCACGGCCGCCGAGGTCAGGGCGATCCGCTTGGTGACCGTCCGGCCGTGTGCCCGTCGCATGTCTCTCCCTGTCGCCTTGGAATGTCGGTACCGTGCCGGCGCCGCCCCTCGAAAACCGGGGGCGGGCCAGGACCGCACACCATTCTGGGTGATTTACGACCGAATGGGGCATGAATGTGCCCATGCTCACGAGAGAGCCGTGATCGTTTCCGTGACAGGCTGAAGGCATGCCGACACCCCGCACCCCCTCGACCGGTCTCCCGCCCGAGAAACTCGCACCGTGGTCGGACGGCACCCCGGCCCACGGTGATCTGCGTGCGGCGAAAGCGCTCGTCTACGACCCCTGCGGGTTCGCCTGCTCCCAGCCGGCCGCCGAAGCCGAGAGCGCCGAGTACGCCGCCCACGCCTTCACCCTGGACGGCCGCGCCGTCCGGTTCCGCGCGGCGAAGACGACCCCCGCCAAGGCCGGCCAGTTCGTCACCGTGTGGAAGAGGTCCCCGGACGGACCCATCCAGCCCTACGACGCCGCGGACCCGGTCGACCTCTTCGTCATCGCCGCGCGGGACGGTGACCACGTCGGCCAGTTCGTGTTCCCCCAGGACGCGCTCCGCCGGCACGGGATCGTGTCGGTGGAGGGCGTCGGCGGGAAGCGGGGCTTTCGCGTCTACCCGCCGTGGGTGACCACCACCAGCCGCCAGGCGGCCCGTACGCAGGCCTGGCAGCTGGACCACTTCCTGTGCCTGCCCCTGGACGGACCGGCCGGCGTGGCCCGCGCCCGGGAGCTCTACCACCCGTAGGCGGGTTCAGCGCACCGAGCGGATGCGGCGGACCAGCACGGATCCCGCGAGGGCCAGGCCGCCCGCGAGGGCGTACAGGGCCGGGTAGCCGCCGAGGTGGGTGATGACCGGCGCCGCGACCACCGGAGCCAGGACCTGAGGCATCGAATTGGCGATGTTGATCACCCCCAGGTCCTTGCCCCGGTCCTCTGCGGTCGGCAGCACGTCCGTGAGCAGGGCGAAGTCCACCGCCGTGTACACGCCGAAGCCGAGGCCGAGGACGAGCGAGGCGACGATCGCGCCGGTCCACGTCTGCCAGACGGCGAGGAGCAGGGTGGCCGCGGCGATGACCAGCCCCGACCACAGGACGTAAGACTTCCGTCGGCCGCTGCGGTCCGACCGGATGCCGCTGATCACCACGGTGGAGAGCAGGGCGAGCGCGTTGAGCGCGGTGAGGATCAGGACGCCGGTGTCCGCGTCGCCCCCGTAGCGGACGGCGTCGGTCAGGTAGTAGAGCAGGTACATCGTGCTGATGGAGTACGACAGGTTCATCAGGAACCGGGTGAGCCAGGCCCAGCCGAAGTCGGGGTGGCGGCGCGGATCGATCCAGAAGCCGGTGAGGAAGGTCCGCCACCGGAACGCGCTGCGGGCCTGCGGGGCGAGCGCCGTATCGCGCCGCATCAGTACGTACGGCACGGCGGCGACCACCGAGAAGGCCGCGCAGGCCAGGTAGCCCGCGGTGATCCCGCCCGCGACCGTGGCCAGCGCCGTACCGACCAGGATGCCGACGACCTGGGAGACGCCGAGCCACCCGCCGACCAGGCCGCGCTGCCGGGGCGGCACCTGGTCGGGGACGGCCGCGGTGAGGGCGGCGAAGGCCGCGTTGAGGGCGAGCTGCGTCAGGCACCAGCCCGCGATCACGGCCGGCACGCTCGCCGCCAGGGCGAGCACCACCAGGCCGGCGGCGCCGCCCGCGACCTCGGCGACGACCCAGGGGATCCGGCGTCCCGCGCGCGCCGTCGTACGGTCGGACAGGGCTCCGAAGACCGGGTTGGAGACCATCGAGACCGCAGCTCCCAGCCCCGTCACCAGGGCGAGGGTGGACGCCTTGTGGTCGGGGGCGAGCTGCTCGGCCTGGCGGGCCAGGAGCAGTTGCAGCGGGCCGAACCAGCCGACCCACACCCCGAGGTTGGCGAGGGACAGCGCGCCGACCCACCGGCCGCCCGGCGCCGCGCCCGCTCCGGGGGCATCCGCTCCACCCGCGGCCGGCGAAACCTCCGGATCGGCGGTCACCTGCTGTTCCTGATCAGGTCGCGGTACCAGGCGTACGACTCCTTGGGGGTCCGGGCGAGCGTCTCGAAGTCGACGTGGACGAGACCGAACCGCTGCCGGTAGCCCTCCGCCCACTCGAAGTTGTCGAGGATCGACCAGATGAAGTAGCCGCGCACGTCGGCACCTTCGGCCATGGCCTGGTGCAGGGCGCGTACGTGGCCCTCGTGGTAGGCGATCCGGCGCGCGTCCTCGATCCTGCCCGTGCCCGGGTCCGGTCCGTCGTCGTACGAGCAGCCGTTCTCCGTGATGTACAGGGGCGGCAGCCGGTCGCCGTAGCGTGCGCGCAGGGTCGCCAGCAGCTCGCGCAGCCCGTCCGGGACCACCGGCCAGTCGAAGTCGGTGCGTGCGTACCCCTCGATCTCCCGGACGGCGAAGGGGAGTCCGGAGGGGATCTGGATCCCGCCGAAGGCGGAGCCGCCGGCCGGGGCCGGGGCGCCGACGAGCATCGGGTTGTAGTAGTTGACCCCGTACCAGTCCAGCGGCGCCGAGATCGTCTTGAGGTCGTCCGCCACCGGGCCGGGCAGGAGGGCGTCCAGACCGTCCGGGTAGGCACCGGTCAGGATCGGGTCTGCGAAGAGGCGGTTGGTGAGCGTGTCGTACAACTCGGCGGCGGCACGGTCCTCGTCGCTCTCGCCGGCGGCCCAGACGGGGCTGTGCGAGACGGCTATGCCGATCCGGCGGCCGCCCGCCGCACGCAGGGCCTGTACTCCGAGCCCGTGGGCCAGGAGCTGGTGGTGGGCCGCGGGCAGGGCGTCGAAGACCAGCTGCTTGCCGGGGGCGTGCTCGCCGAGGCCGTAGCCGAGGAGGGTGACCTCGGCGGGTTCGTTGAGGGTGATCCACAGGGGCACCCGGTCGGCGAGGCGCTCCGCGACCACGGAGGCGTACTCCGCGAACCGCTCGGCGGTGTCGCGCTGCAGCCAGCCGCCCCGCTCCTCCAGGACGAGCGGGGTGTCCCAGTGGAAGAGGGTGGGCACCGGGGCGATGCCCGCGGCGCACAGCTCGTCGACGAGCCGGTCGTAGAAGTCCAGCCCCGGGCGGTTGACCTGCCCCTGCCCCTCGGGCAGCACGCGGGACCAGGAGACCGAGAACCGGTAGGCGTCGACGCCCAGTTCGTCCATCAACGCCACGTCCTCGCGGTAGCGGCGGTAGTGGTCGGTGGCCACGTCCGCGTGCGAGCCGTCCTTGACGCGCCCCTGCTCCTTGGTGAAGGCGTCCCATGAGGAGGGGCCCCGGCCGTCGGCCGTGGTCGAGCCCTCGATCTGGAACGCGGAGGCGGAGACCCCCCAGAGGAAGGCGGCCGGGAACTGGGGTACGGGCGCTGTCATGCGGACTCGCTTCGGTCGGGGAGCGCGGATTCCCGGCACGGCTGCGGGGACACGCTGTCGGGGTGCTGTTCACGGCACTTTCGGGTCCCCGACCCCGTCCTGTCAATGGAAAGTGAACAATCCTCAACTTCTATGAACGCCGGGGCAGAACCGCGTCGAGCGGCGCCGGCTGCTCGGCGCCGGACTTCTCCATCGCGGCGGCGGGCTCCCGCGCCTCCCCGGCGCCTCCCGAGGCGCACTCGCCCGCGCGGAGCAGCAGCGACTGGGTGAGGCGCGCGCACAAGGCGTCGGTGAAGAGCCGGTCGAACCCGTCCCCGGACAGCGCCGCCGCCGGGCCCCGCCGGCCGGGCCGCGTCGCCCAAGCCGCGTCGGCCGGGCGCGCCCGCAGCCGGGACGCGGGAAGGGCGCCCGCCCGAGGACCGGGGGCGCCCTTCTTCTTGCCTCCCCCCCCGCTCTACCGGACGCCCGCCGAGGCGTGCTCCGGCCGGGAAGAGGCCTCGAGCGAGGCCTCCATCGCCGCCGCCGACGCGGGAGTTCCGTGCGTGGGATCGAGCTGGGTCTCCATGTCGTCGAGGGCGCTGCGCACCGCCGCGATCCGCAGCCGCAGTTCGTCGGCCGCGTCCGGCATCACGTCCCCGGACGCCCTGCGCGCCGCCAGCTCGCTCTCCGCCTCCATCTCGCGGGCCTCCTCGAGGGCGTTGAGGACCACCCCGATCAGGACGTTGACCAGGACGAAGGATCCGAAGAGCACGTAGGAGGCGTAGTAGAGGATGCTGAACGGGGAGACGGCCAGACCCGCGTGGACGGCGTCCCCGAGCCCGTCGAGCGTCATCAGGAGGAACAGGGTGAGCCCGGCCCGGCCGATCGACCCGTAGTGAGCGGGGTCGTGACCGGCGAAGCAGATCCATCCGATCATCGCGTACACGTAGATGATCAAAGCGCCGACGAAGAGGAAGCTGACGGTGCCGGGCACACTGCGGCCCACGGCGACCAGGAGGATCCGCAGCTGCGGCATGAACCGCGCGGTGCGCAGGACGCGCGCCAGCCGCAGCAGCCGCAGCAGGGTGGTGTTCTCCCTGAGGAACGGGACGAACGCAGAGGAGACGACCAGCAGGTCGAAGACGTTCCAGGGGTCCTGGAAGAAAGCTTTCGGCCGGTCGGCGTGCGCGCCCAGGCGGACCAGCATCTCCAGGGTGAAGGCGATCACGCAGAAGCGCTCGGTCGTGGAGAGGACGCCGGCGTACTCGACGGACAGGCCGCTGTACGTCTCGAGGCCCAGCAGCGCGGCATTGAAGAGGATCACCGTGAAGACGGCGAGCGAGAAGGCGGGCGCCTCGCACACGGCACGGCAGCGCGCGGCGAACCTTTCGCGCCCGGTGGCCACCGTGGTCGGGTCTGTCATCGTGCTCCCTCGTGCGGGCCGTCGGCCGCCCCCCGGTCCGCACGCGCCGGCCTGCGACGCGACAGAGGGACGGGGCCGCCGAGGCGCTGATCATGTTCCGGGTCGTGTAACGCCTGAAGGGCGAATACGAGACGCCCTGGATCGACACATCGCCCGATCGGGGACGCCCGTCCCGGGGCCGGTCGGGCGTCCCCGGTCGTCCACCCGCCGCCGCGCGCCCGCGACAGCCGCCGCCGGGCGCGAGAATGGGTGCCATGACGCGTCATGACGGTGGGACCGCGCAGGCCTGGGCCGCGCTGGGCGGGGCCGGGGAGCTGGTGGGCCGCGTCGCCTACCGGGGTACGAGTGGACTGGGGGACGGGCCGCTGCCCGTCCGGGAACTCGCACGGGCCGCCGTGGGCGCGTGCGCGCTGGCCGCGGCGGAGCTGGCCGCCGTACGGGCCGGGCACGGGGCGGACGACGTGGCCCCGCTGGTGGTCGACGAGGGGGCCGTGGCAACGGCGTTCGTCAGCGAGCGGCACCTGCGGGTGGACGGACGGGTGCCGGTGGTCTTCGCCCCGCTGTCCGGCTTCTGGCGGGCGTCCGACGGATGGGTGCGGACGCACGCGAACTACCCGCACCACGAGGCCGCGCTGGTACGGGTCCTGGCGGCCGGGACGCCGGAGGGCGTGGCCGAGGCGATCTCCCGTCGGTCGGCGGTGGACGTACAGGAAGCGGTGTACGCGCACGGCGGGCTCGCGGTGGCCGTGGCGGACTCGTACGGAGCCCCACAACCGCTGGTGGAGACAAGCGAGTCGGGCGGAAGCGGACGGCCCCTCGGCGTGGACGCCGATGCCGGTGGGGGCGCCGGTCGAGGGCGGGGGTGCGGGGCCGATGGCCGGGGTGCGGGTGCTGGACCTGACCCGGGTCATCGCCGGGCCCGTGGCCACGCGGACGCTCGGGCTGTTGGGCGCGGACGTGCTGCGCGTCGACTCTCCGGGCCTCGAGGAGTCAGGGGACGCGTACGCGGACACCGGGTTCGGCAAGCGGTCGGCGCTGCTCGACCTGGGGGGCGCGGCGGACCGGGCCGTTTTCGAGGGGCTCCTCGACGCGGCGGACGTCGTGGTGACGGGGTACCGGCCCGGAGCGCTGGAACGGTACGGCCTGGGAGCGGACGAACTGCTCGCGAAGCGCCCGGGGCTGGTGGTGGCGCAGCTGTGCGCGTGGGGGTGGCGGGGGCCCTGGTCGGACCGCAGGGGGTTCGACTCGCTCGTGCAGGCGGGGTACGGGATCGCCGCGGCTTACGGCGACGGGCGGGCCCCCGGGGTGCTGCCGGCACAGGCCCTGGACCACGCGACGGGGTACCTGATGGCGGCCGGTGTCCTGCGGGCCCTCGCACAGGGCGGCGGGAGGGCGCTGCGGTTCTCCCTCGCCGGAACGGCGTCGTGGCTGGTCCGTGACGTGCCGGGGGCCGACGGGGCGGCCGGGGCCGGTCCCTCGTACGCGCCGGAACCCTGGCTGCGCGAGACCGCATCGGGATACGGGACGCTGCGGTACGCGGCGTCCCCGCTCGCGGGCGGGGAGTGGCAGCACGGACCCTCCCGGTGGGGGACCGACCGCCCCAGATGGCTCTGACCCCCGCGCAGCGCCGGGCCGACCCCGTCCGTCTGCGAGCCGCGAACCGGCGGGCGGCCCGGGGGCTGCGTGGGGGTCAAGACCGTCGCGGGCATGCACAGCCGGGTCCGCCGCGCACGCGGTGTCCGCGCGCGCACCCGGCTCGCCGCGGCGTCGGCCGCCCCCGAACGGAACGTCCGCACAACGCCGCGTGCCCCCGAGCGACCGGTGGCCGTTCGGGGGCACGCTGACGTACGGGTCCGGGCGGGGATCAGGCCGCCGGGGCCGGGTAGGTCGGGTATTCCACGCCGGAGACGTGCTGGACGACCCGGACCACCTGGCAGGAGTAGCCGAACTCGTTGTCGTACCAGAGGTAGAGGATCGCGTTGTCGCCGTCGACCTTGGTGGCGCCGGCGTCGACGATCGAGGCGTGGCGCGAGCCGATGAAGTCGCTCGAGACCGCGTCGGGGGCGGTGGTGAAGTCGATCTGGCGGCGCATCGGCGAGGTCAGCGAGACCTCGCGGAGGTAGTCGAGGACCTCGTCGCGGTTGGTCTCGCGGCCCAGGCGCAGGCTGAGGATGGCGATCGAGACGTCCGGTACCGGGACGCGGATCGAGCTGCCGCTGATCGGGGCCTTGAGGTCGGGCAGCGCCTTCGCGACGGCCGAGGCGGCGCCGGTCTCCGTCATGACCATGTTGAGCGGCGCGGAACGGCCGCGGCGGTCGGCGCTGTGGTAGTTGTCCAGCAGGTTCTGGTCGTTGGTGAACGAGTGGACCGTCTCCACGTGGCCGCGCAGGACGCCGTACTCGTCCGCCATCGCCTTCAGCGGCGGGACGATCGCGTTGGTGGTGCAGGAGGCGCAGGACAGGATCTGCTCGTCCGGCTTGATCGTGTCGTGATTGACGCCGTGCACGATGTTCGGGACGTCGCCCTTGCCCGGAGCGGTCAGGACGACCTTTTCGACACCGGGGCGCAGGTGCTTGGACAGCCCCTCGCGGTCGCGCCACTTGCCGGTGTTGTCGATGAGGATGGCGTCCTTGATGCCGTACGCCGTGTAGTCGACCTCGGAGGGGTCGTTGGCGTAGATGACCTTGATCTCGTTGCCGTTGGCGACGATGGTGCTGGTCGCCTCGTCCACGGTGATCGTGCCCTGGAACTGGCCGTGGATGGAGTCGCGGCGCAGCAGCGAGGCGCGCTTGACCAGGTCCTGCTCGCCACCCCCGCGGACGACGATCGCGCGCAGGCGCAGACCGTTGCCGGAACCGGCCTTCTCGATCAGCAGGCGGGCGACGAGGCGGCCGATGCGGCCGAACCCGTAGAGGACGACATCGCGCGAGGAGCCGCGCTCGATCTTGTTGGCCCCCGTGGCACCCGCGACGGCCCCGGCGGTGAACTCCGCCACCGACAGGCCGCGGTCGTCGGCCGCGTAGGTCGCGGCGAGCAGACCGATGTCGATCTGCGAGGGACCGAGGTCCAGCGTGGTGAGCGCCTGCAGGAACGGCAGCGTCTCGGTGACCGAGAGCTCCTCACCGGCGATCTGGCGGGCGAACCGGTGGGTCTTGAGAATGCTGACCACGGACTTGTTCACCAAGGAGCGGCTGTGGAGGAGGACGGTGACGTCCTGCTCCCGGTGCAGCTTCCCGATGATCGGGATCATCGACTCCGCGATCTCCTCGCGGTTCTTCCAATTGGTGAACGAGTCGTCATTGACAGTCACAGGAATTATCTTTCGAGCTAGGCGGCGCTCATATGCTAACCCGCGCCCGTGTCGCGCCTTCAAGCGCCCCCTGAGGAGGCGGTCAGCCCTCCGCGCGCTGGGTCACGGGAGCGCTGCTCTCGTCGCCGAGGAACTCGTACCAGCGGCGCTGCAGGCACAGGTAGCGGGTATCGGCCTCGGCGAGGGCCAGGAAGGAGTCGACCGTGTTCGCCAGGCGCTCCCTCAGGCCGGCATCGTGCAGGTCACCCTGGTCGCCGAAGGCGGTGTGCGCGCTGGCGAGGCTGAACATGTCCGGGTACACCCGGGCCCCCAGGTGTTCCAGGGGGACGCGCAGCGCCCAGAGGCCGCGGTTCCCGCCGATCATCGACGGGGAGGCGGACACCAGCAGCGTCTGCTTGTCCTTGAAGGGCTGCGGCCGGAACCGGGAGACCCAGTCGACGGCGTTCTTCAGGACGCCGGGCACGGAGGCGTTGTACTCGGGCGAGGCGATGACCAGGGCCTGCGCGGCGAGCAGCCGCTCACGCAGCGTGGCCGCGCCGACGGGCGGACCGTCGGCCGCCTCGGCGTCGCCGTCGTACGAGGGCATGGCGAAATCGCCGATCCGGGCCAGGTCCACGACGGCGCCCGACCGCTCGACCTGGGCGGCGACGAGGGAGGCCAGCCGCGTGTTCACGGAGTCCTCGCGGGAGGACCCCGCGAGGACGAAGACCCGCAGGGCGCCGGGTCCGGTGGTGATGTTCAGGTTGTCCGGGTCGGCCGGGGCGGTCCGGCCGCTCGATCGGTTCGCGTTCGCGTTGCTCGCATCGGTCACGTGCGGGACCGTACGCGGCCGTACGTGAGCTGCGGCGCGACCCCGCGCCGTGGCGCACGGGCTGTCACCCGGACGGGGTCAGTTGGCGCCCCAGCCGCCGTCCAGGGGGAGGGAGGAGCCGGTGACGTAGCCGGTGTGCGGGCCGCACAGCCAGACGGCGGCCGCCGCGACCTCCTCGGGTTCGATCAGCCGCTTGATCGGCGACCGGGTCAGCAGCACCTCGGAGAGCACGTCATCCTCGCCGATGCCGTGTGCGGCGGCCTGGTCCCGTATCTGCCCCTCGACCAGCGGGGTGCGGACGTAGCCGGGGCTGATGCAGTTGCTGGTGACCCCGTACGGGGCGGCCTCGAGCGCCGTGACCTTGCTGAGCCCCTCCAGCCCGTGCTTGGCGGCGACGTAGGCCGACTTGTACGCGCTGGCGCGCAGCCCGTGGACGCTGGAGATGTTGACCACCCGGCCCCAGCCGGCGGCGTACATGTGCGGCAGCACGTGGCGCAGCAGGAGGAAGGGGGCGGTGACCATCACCTGCTGGATCAGGGCGAAGCGCTCGGGCGGGAACTCCGTGATCGGGGCGACGTGCTGGAGCCCGGCGCTGTTGACCAGGATGTCGACGGCGGCGGGCAGCCCGCCGATGACGGCGGGATCGGCCAGGTCGGCGACGTGGGCGTGGCCGCCCACGAGGGCGGCCACGGCCTTGGCCGCCCTCTCGTCGAGGTCGACCACGTGCACGGTGGCCCCGGCCTCGGCCAGGGCCACGGCGCAGGCCCGGCCGATACCGCTGGCGCCGCCCGTCACCAGGGCGACGCGCCCCCGCAGGTGCGGAAGGGAAGGAGATTCGCTCGTCATGGCTCGAAGCGTAGGGAGGGGCCGGGACGGCGCCCACGGTGTCCCGGCCCATACTCGCGCCCGTCCGTATGGAGGCTGACGCCATGCGCCCGGCGGCCGTGGCCTGGGTCCGGGGCGCCGCATCCGTATCCGGGTCCGGGGCGCCGCATCCGGGGCCGGATCCGGGGCCGGCGTCCGGTGGTCGTCGCCTGGTCGCCCGGCTCGCCCGGTCGGCCGACCGGGTGTCGGCCGTCCCGCCGTGCGCCATCGGTGGTCGGCCGTCAGGCGCCGAGCGGGCAGTTGGTCAGCAGGGTCGCCGGGTCGGCGGCGGGATCCCGGGGGACCGTGTGGCCGAGCGGGGGGCGCACGCCGCGGCCGATCCAGTCCTCCAGCGCGGCGAAGGCGGCACGGTGGCAGGGCGTGAGAGGACGCAGCCGGTCGGGGAAGGCGTCGACCAGCGAGTCCACGTGGGTGCCGCCCTCGATGCGGTAGTAGCGCAGCAGGGCGCCCCGGCCCGCCTGCCGGACCATCTCGGCGTAGACGTCCGAGTCCTTCGAGATGGGGAGCAGCACGTCGAGGGTGCCGTGCAGGGTGACCAGCGGTTTGCCGATCCGCCCGGTGAGCGCGATCTTCGCGACGGCATCGCGGACCGCTACGGGGCGGTCGGCGTAGGCGTAGTCCGCGTCGCAGGCGGGGGCGCCGGGGATGCCGGGCCGGCAGAAGGGCGTGCCGGCCTCGGTCGGGCCGTCGAAGTCCGGATCGAGCTCCTCGCGGTAGATCCGCTGGGTGAGGTCCCAGTAGTAGCTGTGGTGGAAGGGCCACAGGAACTCCGAACCGGCGGGGAAGCCGGCGGCGGTCATGGCCGCGTGGGCCTGTTCGGCTCCCGGTCCGCCGGCCGCGTACACGGGGTAGGCGGCCAGCGCCGGGGGCAGGAAGGTGAGCAGGTTCGGGCCGTCCGCCCGCCACAGCGTGCCCTCCCAGTCCACCCCGCCGTCGTACAGCTCCGGATGGTTCTCCAACTGCCAGCGCACGAGGTACCCGCCGTTGGACATGCCGGTCGCCAGGGTGCGCGACGGCGGCCGGTGGTAGCGCTGCGCGACGACCGCGCGGGCGGCCCGGGTGAGCTGGGTGACCCGGGTGTTCCACTCGGCGACGGCGTCACCGGGCGTCCGGCCGTCGCGGTGGAAGGCGGCCCCGGTGTTGCCCTTGTCGGTGGCGGCGAAGGCATAGCCGCGCGAGAGCACCCAGTCGCCGATGGCGCGGTCGTTGGCGTACTGCTCGCGCACGCCCGGGGATCCGGCGACGACGAGCCCGCCGTTCCAGTGGTCGGGGAGCCGGATGACGAACTGCGCGTCGTGGTTCCAGCCGTGGTTGGTGTTGGAGCCCGAGGTGTCGGGGAAGTAGCCGTCGATCTGGATTCCCGGGACGCCCGTGGGGACGGCCAGGTCCTTGGGGGTGAGGCCGGCCCAGTCGGCGGGATCGGTGTGCCCGGAGAGAGTGGTCCCGGCGGTCGTCAACTCGTCGAGGCAGTCAGCCTGTTGGCGCTCTGCTCCCGGTACGTGGAGCTGTGCTCGGCGGCCGCAGTGCGATTCGCTGGTGCTGGTGCTGGTGCTGGTTCCGGTGTCGGCGGCGCGGGCAGGGGGTGCGGTGAGCGTCAGCAGGGCCGCGGTCACGGCGGTCACGGCGGCGACGGCCGCAGTGACCGCAGTGACCGCCGTGGCCGGTTGCTTGGTCGTGGTGGAACGGACGGCGGATGGCATCGGGAGCCTCCAGGGGGCGGGCGTACGGGGGACTGGCCCGGAGGCTACGGGCGGGTGCGCCGGCGTCGACACGGCTGCGCCCGCCATGATCGAGGCCGCCCCGGTGGGGACGGGAGCCATGGCGGGCGCGCGTGCGCCGGGACACGCGGGCCGGGACACGGGTGCAGGGCACGGCGCTCCGGGGCACGGGGCACGGGGCTCAAGGACGCGGGGCTCAGGGGCAGCCGGCGTCGGCGATGACGAAGTAGCCGGTGGGTACCTCCTTCAGGGTGTGGGTGACGAAGACGTTGTAGAGGCCCATGTTCTGGTGGGAGCCCTTGGCGTACACGGAGCCCCCGTCGGTGGTGGCCCTTCCTGCCTGCACCTGCTGGTAGTTGTTCGCTCCCGTCCAGCACACCGCGGCCGCGCCCGTCGTGCTCGCCGTGACCGGGCCGGAGCGGGTGCCCGCGGTCCCCGATGCGTTGCGGGCCGCCACCGCGTAGGCGTGGCTCGTACCCGGGGCGAGGCCCGTGTCCGTGTACGGGGGCACGGCCGGGGTGGCGACCCGGGTTCCGTCGCGGAAGACCTCGTAGCCAGACGCGTCCGCCACCTGGTTCCAGGTGAGCGTGACGCTGGTGTCGGTGACCCCGGTGGACGCCAGGCCGGTGGGCGCGGGCAGATCGCCCGGCCCGGGTCCGGGACCCGGGCCGGAGCCGTTCAGACCGAAGAACCCCGAGATCCAGTGGCTGGAGCAGATCGAGGCGAGGAAGTACGGGGCACCGGTGCGACCGCACTGTTCGGGGCCGGCGCCGGGGTCGACGGGGGTGCCGTGCCCGATGCCGGGTACCCGGTCCACCTCGACGGCCACCGTGCCGTTCCCGGCGAGGTACTCCTCGTGCCGGGTGGCGTCGGGGCCGATGACCGAGGTGCGGTCGGGCGTCTGCGCCAGACCGTGCAACGCGGTCCACTGGTCGCGCAGTTCGTCGGCGTTGCGCGGGGCGACGGTGGTGTCCGCGTCCCCGTGCCAGATCGCCATCCGTGGCCAGGGGCCGCTCCAGGCCGGGAACGCGTCGCGCACCAGCTGTGCCCAGGCGGCCGGGCTCTTGTCCACGCCGGGGCTCATGCAGGCGTAGGGACCGGTGTCCTTCGTGCAGTCGTAGGGCAGTCCGGCCACCACCGCCCCGGCGGCGAACACGTCCGGGTAGGCCGCCAGCATCACCGAGGTCATGGCGCCCCCGGCGGACAGGCCCGTGACGAAGGTGCGGGCCGGGTCGGTGGAGTAGGCGGACGCGGCGTAGGCGACCATCTGCCGGATGGAGGCGGCCTCTCCCTGGCCGCGCCGGTTGTCGGTCGTCTGGAACCAGTTGAAGCACTTGTTGGGGTTGTTCGCGGACGTGGTCTCCGCGAAGACCAGGACGAAGCCCCTGCGGTCGGCGAGTTCGGGCAGTCCGGAGTTGTCCGCGTAGGTCCGGGCGTTCTGCGTGCAGCCGTGCAGCGCCACCACCACGGGCGGGTGGGCCGGAAGGGAGGCCGGGCGGTACGCGTACATGGTCAGCTGCCCCGGATTGGCGCCGAAATCGCCGATCTGCTGGAGGGCGACGGCCGCACCGGCCGGGGCGAGAGGCCCGGCCAGGACGCCACCGGCGGCCAGCAGTACGAGCGCGAGTCCCCGTACGAGGCTTCGTACGGGACCCTGCGCGAGCAGCCGTGCGATGGCCGGGGGTCCGTACCGCGATCGGGGCGGGGATCCCGGCGGCGATCCGGACAGTGATCCGGACGGCGAACCGGACGACGTGGGGCGGCGCGCGGACATGGCGGCTCCTCGAGGTGACGTGGGTGGTCCGCGGGTCTGCGGCCTCTGTCCGAGGCCCGCGGTGTCCGTCACCGTAGAAGTGGCCCGGTCCGCGGCGGCATGGCACGGACCGACACAATCCAGCCACCGCTTGACCGGTCCACAGGGGTTGCGGGGGCCCCTGGCCCGCTGCTAAACGAGCCCGGCGGCCACCGTCAGCGCGGCCCCCGTCGCCGTGCGCACCTCCTCCAGACCGACCCCGGGGGCGAGTTCGCTCAGCAGGAACCCGTCGGGGGTGATGTCGACGACCGCGAGGTCGGTGATCACGCGCTGGACGACGGACCGCCCGGTCAGGGGGAGCGAGCACCGCTCCACGAGCTTGGGCGTGCCGTCCTTCGCGGTGTGTTCCATCAGCACGACCACCCGGCGCGCACCGTGCACCAGGTCCATCGCGCCGCCCATCCCCTTGACCATCTTGCCGGGGATCATCCAATTGGCCAGGTCCCCCGAGGCGGACACCTGCATCGCGCCCAGGACGGCGGCGTCGACGTGTCCGCCGCGGATCATCCCGAAGGACAGCGCCGAGTCGAAGAACGAGGCCCCCGGCACCACCGTGACCGTCTCCTTGCCCGCGTTGATCAGGTCCGGGTCCACGTCCTCGGCCGACGGGTACGGGCCCACGCCGAGGATTCCGTTCTCCGACTGGAGCACCACCTCGACCCCCGGCGGGAGGTGGTTGGGGACGAGGGTCGGCAGCCCGATCCCCAGGTTCACGTACGTACCGTCCCGCAGCTCGCGCGCGGCGCGGGCCGCCATCTGTTCACGCGTAAGGGCCATGTCACACGCCGCTTTCGTGGTCGGCCGAACGTACGGTGCGGTCGGTGCGGTCACTGCGGTCGGCGTGATCGGTGCGGTCAGCGCCGTCGCGGCGGACGGTACGGCGCTCGACGCGCCGCTCGGCCGCCGGATCACCTGGGTGCACGCGCAGCACCCGCTGGACGAACACGCCGGGCAGGTGGACGGCGTCCGGGTCCAGTTCGCCCGGCTCGACCAGTTCCTCCACCTCCGCGATCGTGATCCGTCCGGCCATCGCGGCCAGGGGATTGAAGTTGCGTGCCGAGGAATGGAAGACGAGGTTGCCGTGCCGGTCTCCGGCCGCCGCCCGGACCAGGGCGAAATCGGTGGTGATGCCCTCCTCCAAGAGGTACTCCCGGTCGCCCCAGCTCCGCAGTTCCTTGGGCGGCGAGGCCACCGCGACGCCCCCGTCGGCCCGGTACCGCCACGGCAGCCCGCCCTCCGCGACCTGCGTACCGGCCCCGGCCGGCGTGTAGAACGCCGGGATGCCCGCGCCGCCGGCCCGCAGCCGTTCCGCGAGCGTGCCCTGCGGGACCAGTTCCACCTCCAGCTCACCGCTCAGGTACTGCCGGGCGAACTCCTTGTTCTCGCCGACGTAGGAGCTGGTCATCCGGGCGATCCTGCCCGCGCGCAGCAGCAGTCCGAGGCCCCAGTCGTCCACCCCGCAGTTGTTGGAGACCACCTCCAGGGCGTCCGCGCCCTCGTGCTCCAGGAGCGCGCCGATCAACACGCCCGGCACCCCGCACAGTCCGAAACCCCCCACCGCCAGTGAGGCCCCCGCGTGGACGTCCGCCACCGCCTCGGCCGCACTCGCGACCTCCTTGTCCAGCCCCGTCACAGGTCCTCCTTCACCTAGGCCTTCGCCTTCGCGTTCGCCGTCGCCGTCCCCCGTCGCCGTCGTCCGGTCCGGCGGCCTCGGCCCGACCGGTGTGCGGTCGGGCCGACCCGACCGACCCTAGGAACCGCGGACCCGCCCCGGCCATGGCGGCCGCGTACACACCGGACCGCCCGACTGTGTGGCCGGGACGGACCGGGAAGACCTGCCGGACGTCCCTGGTGCCGGGCCGGAGGGCGAGCGGGGAACCGGTCGGCGGGCGCGTGCGTCCCAGCCGCGCCGGCTCCGGCACCGGAACGCGAGGGGGACCGAAGATGCACCGAACCGCCACTCGAGGCCTGGGCGTGGTGAACGCGAGCGTCGACAGGGCGGTGGCGGTGGCCGCCACCGTGGCCCTGGGGACCGCCGTCCTGCTCGTCGGCTGCGGCAACGCGGTGCAGCGCGGCCAGGTCGGGTCCGCGGGCGAGATCCGGTTCTCGTCCCCGTCGCCGTGCCCCGCCTACGACCCCGCCGAACCGCATGCGGCGCCGACGCCCATCGACGGCGCACCGGTCAACACCCCCGAGGGCGCGCGGCTTTCCCAGGCCATCGGCGAGCAGGGGCGCCACGCCTTCGCCGACGTCTACTCCACGCAGATCACCGACCAACCGGCGGGCCGCGTGGCCCTCTGCGTCACCGACCTCGCGCGCGGCCGGCTCCTCGTGGCGGCCGCGCACGCGGCGGATCCGGATGCGGACCCGGCCCGCGCCGACCTGTACCTCAGCCGGTACTCCCGGCAGGTCCTCGACGCCGCCGCAGTCCGCCTCATCGGCCTGGAGGCGGACTTCCCGCTCTACGGCGTCTCCGGCGAACGCGGCGCCGTACTCGAAGTGACGACCAGTCAAGAAGGTGCCAGGTCACCGGAATTCAGGGCGAGGCTGGAGGAGGCATCGGGCGGCATTCCCGTCACGTTCACGCGGGGCGCGCCCCCCGTCGCCGCGGACGCCGCGCTGACCTCGGCACCCTGACCGGGCCGGAGCGGTCCTCCGTACCGACGCGGTGGCCGATGGGTCCCGCACCGCCCACTTACCCACTTACCCGCTCAGACGCGTCTGCGTCCTCGCGCGACGAGCTCCTCCATCGCCGCCCGGGGGAGCGAGGGGTTGGCGGCCGCGGCCTCGGCCACGTCCGGGGACGCGTGGGTGAGCAGGTCCACGAGCACCGGTGGGGACAGTGCGGGGTGACGCGCGGCGTGGGCCTGGGCCTTGGGATCGCGAAGGCAGGGCAGGAGCGCGGCCTCCGTGGCGTTCGGATGTGCCGCGACCTCGCGGAACGCCCGCCGCACCGGCGGATCGTGCCGGGCCAGGTCCTCCAGCAGGGCCGGTGGGGTGTCCGGGTTGGCCGCCACTTGCGCGAGGACCTGTACGCCGTACCGTGCGACCATCGCGCGCAGCCGCTCCTCGGAAAGGCCCGGGTGCGAGGCGACGGCCTTGGCCACGGACGCGTCCGGGTCGTCGGCCAGGACATCGCGCAAGTGGGCCGGGAGGTCGCGCCGTTGCGCCACGAGCATCCGTACGCCCGGTCGCGCGGAGGCGGTCAGCTCCGCGAGCTCGTCCGGTGTGGCGGCGCGGATCCGGGGGAGCGGCCCCGGCCCCATCCGGTTGCGCTCCGCCATCGGTATCAGTACGTCGAGAGGCAGCAGGGGATGGCGTGCGAGGGAGCGCAGTGCGTGGAGGTCGCCCTCGGCCGTGGCGGCCAGTCGGCGGATCAGCCGCTCGCCGATGGCGGGATTCCCGGCCACCGCCAACCGGATGCTCCCGAGAGGGTCCTCGGCCAGCAGCTCGTACGACTCCTCGGGCAGGTCGATCCGTTCGGCCAGTGCCCTGCGGACCAGCGTCGAGGGGTGGTCGACGAGCGTGAGCGCCGCCTCCACCGGAGTCGCGGGGTTGTCCAGCGCCCGGTAGTACATGTCGAGCACGGTGGACTCGTGGCCGCCCGCGCACGCGGCGCCCCCGACCAACGCGCAGTCGGTGCGCCGACAGTACGGATCGTGGGTGAACGGGATCTCCTCGCGCTCGCACACCAGGCAGGAGTCCGCGGCGGCGAGCCCCTCGCCCGTGAGCAGCGCCGACAAGGCGGCCGCCGGCGTCGCCCTGTTCGCGGCGGCCGCGCTGCGGACCTCGGCGTGGGGGTGCGCCGCGAGGCGGCCCGCGACCACCGGGTGGGTGGTCCACAGGGCCAGCTCCGCAACCACCTGGACGTCCACGTCGGCCGCCAGTGCCAGGGCCGCGTCGAGCGGCAGCGTGGAGCAGGACGCCAGCTGCCACCGGATCTCGTGGTCCGGATGGGCGGCCAGGAACCGGGCCCACTCCGCGGGCCCGTCGCCCCGGTCGAGCAGGGCGAGCGCCACTTCGGGCCGGGCCGCCGGGTCGATCTCGGCGGCGGGCAGCAGGCCGTTCGCGGCGAGCCCCCGGGCGGCGCCCCCGTCGGACGCCGCCAGTGCGATGGCCTGGGCGACCGTGAGGTCCGTCCGCTCGGTCAGCGCGTCGGCGAGGGCCTCGTCCGCGCTCGCCACGGCCAACGAGACGAGGAGGGACCTGAGTTCGGGTGTGAGCGCCGGATTGGTGGCGAGTCCGCCGAGCAGGTGGTTCACTGCGCCACCACCCCGGTCAGTGCTTCGGCCAGCGCCTGCGCGTACGGATCCGGGCGGCGCCGGCGTGGCGTCACCACCCCGATGTGCCGGGCGGGACGCGGTGGTTGGACGCCTACCACCGCGACGGCGAGCGCCTCGACGGCGCCCCCGGTCGTCGTACCGCTGCCGGCACCGGGCGCCGTTCCCGAACTCGTTCCCGGACCCGTTCCCGAACCCGTTCCCGGACCCGTGCCCGCGTCCGTCGGCACCACCGAGACGTGCGGGATCAGCGCGACGCCGACGCCGGCCGCGACGAGGGCCTGAGCGAAGAAGTAGTCCGTGGTGGAGGCGGCCACCCGCAGGGCGAAACCGGCCCGATCCGCATACCGGCGCAGGTAGGCCTCCGTCTTGAGGCAGCCCAGCACCCAGCGGTCGTCGGCGAGTTCGGCGAGGGCCACGGACGTGCGGTCCGCGAAGGGGTGGCCGCGGGGCAGGACCAGCGACAGCGGGTCGTCCATCAGCGGCAGCCAGTCGAGTGCTGCCCCCGGCCCCAGCGGCAGCGGCCCGTCGAAGTGATAGGTCAGCGCGAGATCGGCCGCGCCACGGCGCACCATCGCCAGCGCGTCCTCCGGTTCGGCCTCCAGTACGGTCAGTTCCACCTCCGGATGCGCGGCGACGAACCGCGTGAACGCGCGCGGCAGCAGGTGCCGTCCCCCGCTCACGAAAGTGGCGACCCGTAGGCGGGGCCGCTCCGCGGTGATCCGGTCGATCGCGTGGCGGACCTGGTCGAGCTCGGCGGATATCGTCTCCGCCGCCTCCACGAGCAGCCGGCCCGGCTCGGTGAGCGTCACCCCGCGCGAACTGCGCACCGCGACGCGGTGGCCGAGGCCGCGCTCGAGCGCGGCGATGTGCTGGGAGACTGCGGAGGGCGTCAGGAGCAGCGCTCCGGCGGCCTTGTTGAAGCTGCCGTGCTCGGCCACGGCGCGCAGGACGCGCAGCCGCTGCACATCTATCATCAGTTTCCCTTACGACCCGTTCAGTGTTCCGGTAGTTCCGCTGGTGACCGTACAGCGGCAGAGTCCTGCGCATGAAGAAGATTCTGGTCATCGGCGGCAGCCGCTACTTCGGCAAGGGCCTGGTCGCCCTCGAGCGGGAAACCGGGAACGAGGTGACCGTCCTCAACCGTGGCTCCGGCATCCCGCCCCGGGGCGTCGCCCACCTGGTGGCCGACCGCGACGACGAGGCGGGGCTGCTCGCGGCGCTGGGGGAGCGCTCTTTCGACGTGGTCTTCGACCAGGTCTGCTACACGCCCCGACAGGCGCGGCTCGCCCGCCGCGTCTTCGCCGGCCGGACCGGGCGGTACGTGATGACCTCGACGATGGAGGTCTACGACCCGGCTCCGCCCACCTCCGAGGCGCTCGACTACGCCGAGGGCAAGCGGCAGGCCGAAGCCGTCCTCGGAGGGGAGTCCGCCTTCGGCGTGGTCGCCGTCCGCACCGCGCACGTACTCGGCGGCGGCCGGGCGGAGTTCACCGGCCGCCTCGCGCACTACACGGAGCGGATCGGGGCCGGGACCCCGGTGGCCGTGCACGAGGCCCCTTACCCCACCTCCTTCATCCACCACCACGAGATCGCCCGGTTCCTGCACTGGGCCGGGGAGCAGGAGTTCACCGGGCCGGTGAACGCCGCCTCCCACGGAGAGCTGGACGTCCTCGGGCTGGGAGCGGCCGTCGGCGAGCGGCTCGGGCGGGCGCCGCTCTACCGGACCGTCGGCCCCGGGGCGGACGACGCCTCGCCGTTCTCCTTCGACCGCGCCTACGCGATGGACAACGGCCGGGCAACCGCCCTCGGCTTCGGCTTCGGCAGGCTCACGGACTGGCTGCCGGAGGCCATCGGGGAGACCGCCGCGGTGCTGCGCGCCGACCCGGCCCGGCATCGCCCCCCGCTGACGGGGGCGCCGCGGCACCAGGGTGGTGACCGGGCGCGGCACTAGCGGTCTCCGGCCCTCCGTTCCAAGGGCGTTGCTACTGCCGAGTTGCTCACACTGAAGGTGACGCTGCCGGGCCGGTAACGGTCGTCGGACCACTCGATCGGGCGGCCCGTCCGGGTCGCGGAGACGTGTCTTTGGCGCAAAAGCGGGCTGCCGCGCCGGATTTCGAGCAGCCGCGCGTCCTCGCTGCCGGCCGCGAGCGCGTCGATGAGGTGCTCGCCGTAATGGGCGACGATCCCGGAACCGTCGGCCAGGCGGTCCATCACCGACCGGCAGTCCTGGGGCATCGCCTCGACCGCCGCCGCGACCCAGTCGGCGTACGCGGTCCGCTCGACCATCGTCGGCTCCCCGTCGAGCAGCCGCAGCCGCAGGACGGCCAGGATTCCGGTACCGGGCGGCAGCGCGAGGCGCTCCGCCTCCTCGGCCGTGGCCGGGCGGAGGGTGCGCGACAGGAAGCGGCTCGTGGCCCGGTGGCCCACGCCCTCCGCCCACTGGGCGAAGCTGTTGAGCTCGCCGAAGCTGTGCTTGCGCTCGTGGCGCAGGACGATCCGGCGGGCGCCCTGCCGGGATCCGATCAGCCCCTCGGCGGCGAGGGTGGCCACGGCCTGGCGGATGGTCCCGCGCGAGGCCGACCACCGCGCGGCCAGATCGCTCTCCGAGGGCAGTCGGGCGCCTACGGGGTATTCGCCCGAGAGGATGGACCGGCGCAGCGCCCCGGCGATCTCCAGATACCGCACCGTAGCCATGGCCATGCTCTTCCGTGCCCCCTGCCGTGGACGTGTGCGCGCCGTCCTCGCCGTCTTCGTCGTCTCGTCGTCTGCGCGGTGCGCCGGCGGCCATTCTGGCCGCCACCCCGGGACCCGCGATGAAGATCATCATGTCGGTCTCCTGTCACGTGCGCATCCGGCCATTTCCGGTCTTCGTCGAGACGTGGACCAAGAGACGGTCGCTGTTCACCGTGCGTACAGGGACCCAGGGCGAACTGGGGTCAACTTGTTCAGACAAGTAGACCCCCCGTCACAGTTCCTGTCTCCGGGAGAGACCGTGCTCAGTTCCTCCGCCCGTCGCGGTGCGGCCGTCCTGCTCAGTGCCGCCGTCCTGACCACGCTCAGCGCGTGTGGCGCCGCACCCGACCAGAGCACCGCCGCCGCCGACGGCAAGAACAAGACCCAGCCCGGCGCCGCCACCTCCGTCGCCGACTTCGGCGGCCTGGAGGGCCTCGTCGCGGCCGCCGAGAAGGAGGGCCAGCTCAACGTCATCGCGCTGCCCGCGGACTGGGCGAATTACGGCGAGATCCAGAAGGCGTTCCAGGCCAAGTACCCCAAGGTCAAGATCAGCGCGGAGAACCCGGACGCCTCCAGTGCCGACGAGATCGCGGCCGTCAAGTCCCGCAAGGGCCAGACCCGCGCACCCGACGTCCTGGACCTCGGCATCGCCTTCGCCCGCAGCGGCGCCGGAGAGAACCTCTTCGCCCCGTACAAGGTCACCGCGTGGGACAAGATCCCCGCCTCCCAGAAGGACGCGGACGCCCGCTGGTACAACGACTACGGCGGCTACGTCTCCATCGGCTGCGACGCCGCCCGCATCCCGAACTGCCCGCAGTCCTTCGCCGACCTGGCCAAGCCCGAGTACAAGGGCAAGGTCGCCCTCAACGGCAACCCGACCAAGTCCGGCTCCGCCTTCGGCGGCGTCTACGCGGCTGCCCTCGCCAACAAGGGCTCCTTCGGCGACATCCAGCCCGGCATCGAGTTCTTCGGCCAGCTCAAGAAGAGCGGGAACTTCATCCCGGTCGAGTCCACCCCGGCCACCGTCGAGAAGGGCGAGACGCCCATCTCCATCGACTGGGACTACCTGAACGCCGGCTACGCCGAGCAGTTCAAGGGCAAGGGCGTCGACTGGAAGGTCGCCATCCCCACCGACGGCGTCTACGCCCAGTACTACTCGCAGGCCGTCAACAAGGACGCCCCGCACCCCGCCGCCTCCCGTCTGTGGATGGAGTTCCTCTACAGCACCGAGGGCCAGAACCTGTGGCTCAAGGGCCACGCCCGCCCCGTGCTGCTGCCCGTCATGACCCAGGACGGCACCGTCGACAAGGACGCCGTCACCCAGCTCCCGCAGGTCCAGGGCACCCCGACCTTCCCGGCCTCAGCGGAGCTGGACCAGGCCAAGGCCACCCTCGCCGAGAAGTGGGACAAGGCCCTCAGCTGATGTCCGACTCCACCACCACCCCCCACACGACGGGGACCGCCGGCGGCGTCACCACCCGCCGCAGGCGGCGCGGCCCGCGCACCTGGCTCGCCGCCCTCCCCCTCCTCGCCTTCACCGGACTCTGCTTCGGCATCCCGCTGGGCGCCATCGCCTTCGGCGCGGTCACCCGCAGCGACCCGGCGAGCGGCGCCACCCGGCTGACCGGCGAGCACCTCACGCGCTCCCTCCAGGGCCCGTACCTCGGATCGCTCGTCGGCAGCGTCCAGCTCTCCGCCCTCACCGCACTCGTGGGCGGCGTGCTCGGCGTCCTGATCGCGCAGGCCGTCGTCACCTCCCGCTCGCAGACCCTGCGCGGCGCGGCGCTGACCGCCTCGGGCGTCCTCGCCAACTTCGGCGGGGTCCCGCTCGCCTTCGCCTTCATCGCCACGGTCGGCATCTCCGGAGTCGTCACCCAGCTCGCCGACCTCACCGGTCTGGGCTGGAACCTCTACTCCTTCACCGGCCTCACGGTGGTCTACCTCTACTTCCTGACCCCCCTGATGGTGCTGGTGATCGTCCCCGCGCTGGACGGACTGCGCCCGCAGTGGCGCGAGGCCGCCCAGAACAACGGGGCGAACGGACGGCAGTTCTGGCGCCACGTCGGCCTGCCCGTCCTCGCGCCCTCCCTGCTCGGCGGGTTCGTGCTGCTCTTCGGCACCGCCTTCGCCGCGCACGCCACGGCCGCCGCGCTCGTCGGCGGCTCCGTCCCCCTGGTCACGCTGAAGATCGCGGACGCACTGTCCGGGAACGTGCTGACCGGCCAGGAGAACGTGGCACTGGCCCTCGGCCTCGACATGATCGTGATCGCCGGCCTGGTCATGGCGGTCTACCTGCCCCTCCAGCGACGGAGCGCCCGATGGCTGCGATGACACCGACGCCCGCCCCGAGCACCGCGAACGCCCCGGCCACCGCGAGCGCGCCCGCCACCGAGGCCGCCGCCGGCTCCGGCTCCGGCTCCGGCCCGACCATGACCGGGGACCGGCCCCGCTCCGTACGACGGTCCCGGCCCCGCCCCCGGGTGTGGCGCGGAGCCGTCCTCGGACTCGCCGGCGCGTACTTCCTCCTCCCGCTCGTCGCCTCCTTCGTCTTCACCGTGCACGTGCCCGGCCAGGGCATCAGCTTCGAGGCATACACCCAGCTGCTCTCCGCCGACGGATTCGCCGAGAGCCTGCTGCTCTCGCTGGGCCTCGCCGCCGCGACCATCCTGCTGTCGCTGCTCCTGGCGGTGCCCGCGCTGGTCGCCGTACGCGTCGGCTCGCCGAGGCTGCGCCCGGTCGTCGAGGTGATGTGCATGCTGCCGCTCGTCGTGCCGCCGATCGCCCTGGTCACCGGCATCACCACCGTGCTGCGCTGGGGACCCGACCACCTCGCGAAGACTCCGCTCTACCAGACCTTCCTCGCCGTCCAGGACCCGGACTTCCCCGTCGTCCTGGTCCTCGCGTACACCGTCCTGGCCCTGCCGTTCGTCTACCGCTCCCTCGACGCCGGACTGCGCGCCGTGGACGTCCCGACCCTCGTCGAAGCCGCCCGCAGCTGCGGCGCGAGCTGGCCGTACGTCGTCCTGCGCGTGCTCCTGCCCAACCTGCGGGCCGCCCTCGCCGGAGCCGCCTTCCTCACGCTGGCCCTGGTCCTGGGCGAGTTCACCATCGCCTCGCTGCTCGGATTCCAGCCCTTCGCCGTGTGGATCGTGTCGATCTCCGGAGCCCACGCCCGCATGTCGGTGGCCGTCTCCGTCCTCAGCCTCCTCATCACCTGGCTGTTGCTGCTCCTCCTCTCCCGGGCCGGAACCGCCCCCGCTACCGTGTCTGCCGCGCCCGCCGCCTCCCGTACGTCCCGCACCTCCGGCAAGGAGTCCTGACCCGCATGTCCCTCACCCTTACCGAGGCCGGGAACCCGCCGAAGGGCGACGCGTCCCCCGTCGGGGCCCGCGTCGAATTCCGCGGCCTGCGCCGCGCGTTCGGCTCCACGGTCGCCCTCGACGGACTCGACCTCACCATCGAGCCCGGCGAACTCGTCGCCCTCCTCGGCCCGTCGGGCTGCGGAAAGACCACCGCACTGCGCGTCGTGGCCGGCTTCGAGCAGCCCGACTCCGGCGAAGTCCTCCTGGACGGACAGGACATCACGCGCGTGCCGGCCAACCGCCGCGACGCCGGAATGGTGTTCCAGTCGTACAGCCTCTTCCCGAACCTCAGCGCCCGCGACAACGTCGCCTTCGGCCTGCGCGTCCGCAAGGTCGGCGCGGCGCAGCGCCGCGAGCGCGCCGCCGAACTCCTCGACCTGGTCGGCCTGCCCGACCACGGCGACCGCTACCCGCACCAGATGTCCGGCGGCCAGCAGCAGCGCGTCGCGCTCGCCCGCGCCCTCGCCCTGCGCCCGCGCGTCCTGCTGCTCGACGAGCCGCTCTCCGCGCTCGACGCGAAGGTACGGGCCAGCCTGCGCGAGGAGATCCGCCGCCTCCAGCTCTCCCTCGGCATCACCACCGTGTTCGTCACGCACGACCAGGAGGAAGCCCTCTCGATGGCCGACCGGGTCGCCGTGCTCAACGCCGGCCGCCTGGAACAGTGCGCGGCCCCCGCCGAGCTGTACGAGCGGCCCGCGACGCCGTTCGTCGCCGAGTTCGTCGGCACCATGAACCGGCTCCCCGGCCGGCTCGCCGGCTCCGGCACGGTGGAGGTGGCCGGATCCCGGCTGCCCGTGGACGGCCCGGTGCCCTCGACCGTGGACGTCGAGGTCCTCGTGCGCCCCGAGAACATCACGGTGTCGCCGGACGCGGAGGGCACGGCGACCGTCGTCTCCGCCTCGTTCTTCGGTTCGGTGACCCGGCTCCACCTGGACCTGCCCGGCGGCACCCGGGTCAAGGCCGACCTTCCCTCGCGCGACGCCGGCTCCCTCCTGCCGGGCGCGCGGGCGGCCGTGGGCCTGGCCGAACGCCCCGTACTCGTCGTGGGTGCCGGCTCGTGAACGAACTCGCCGCGGTCCTGTTCGACATGGACGGCACCCTCGTGGACACCGAGGTGCTGTGGTGGGAGACCACCGAGGAGATAGCGGCCGGCCTCGGGTACGCGCTGACCGCGGCGGACGCGCCCGAAGTGGTGGGCCGCGCGGTGCAGGACACCGCGGCGCACCTCGCACGGGCCGCCCGCGCGGGCGACGCGCCGGAGCTGGCGCGCGCCCTGACCGCAAGCTTCTTCCGCCGGGTCGAGGCGGGCGCACCGATGCGGCCCGGCGCGCAGCGGCTGCTGACCGCGCTGGAGGCCGAAGGCGTGCCGTTCGCTCTGGTCAGCGCCTCGCCCCGGCTGGTCGTGGACTCGGTGGTCGGGGGCTCGCTGGCCCACGTCCCCTTCGCCTTCACGCTGTCCGCCGACGACACGGCCCTGACGAAGCCGCACCCGGACCCGTACCGGGCGGCCGCGGAGAGACTGGGCGCGCCGCCGGAGGCGTGCGTGGCGGTCGAGGACTCCCCGGACGGCGCGGCCTCGGCGGAGGCCGCGGGCTGCGGCCTCCTGGTGGTCCCGTCCCTCCTGCCGGTCCCGCCCTCCCCGGTACGCACCTTCGCGCACTCCCTGACGGAGGTCACCCCGGCCACCCTGCGCGCCTGTCTGGCCGCGGCAGCGGAGGTCTGAGGGCGGCGGACTCCTGCCTCCGGACTCCTGCCTCCGGCCCCGGCTTGCGGGGTCAGTCGGCCAGGGCCAGGAGGCGGAGGACGCCGTCCGCGTAGGCCGCCGAGACGGAGTCGGGCCGGTGCGCCGCCGCGGAGCGCAGGCTCGGCAGGGCCGCTCGGATGTGGGCGGCGCACTGGCCGTACAGCCCGGCCTCGTGCGAGGAGCCGTCGTCCTCCGCGCCGAGCAGCCGCAGGAGAGCCCACAGCAGGGCCTCGCGCGTCGACTGCCGGGGCGGCCCGGCGGACCAGACGGCCATCAGGACCCCGCACACCGCCGGGGCGGGCGGCCGCAGCCGGCCGGTGTGGAAGGCGTGGCCCTCCAACGCGTGGAACGCGGCCGGGTGTCCCTCGGCCGCGTCCCACAAGGTGTCCACGAGATGCCCCGCCGGGCGGCCGCAGCCGCAGTCGACGCCGTCCCAGTCGTGCCGGGCGATCTCCCGCGCGACCGCGTCGGGTACCAGCGGGCTGGTGCGGGGCTGCTTGTCCGTCGTTCTCACGAGAGCAGTATGGGATCAGGGCGGCCTCCGGTCCAGGGCCGCTCCCGCCGCGCAGCGCCAGGTCAGAGACCGTCTCCCCGGCAGCCTCGGCCCTTCCGCCGCGCGGCCGCTCCGCCCCCCTGCCCGGCGGGACCCGCGCGGGACACGGTACGGCCGAACGGACGGACCGTCACAGCTCGGGCCGCCACGTGTCGAACACCCAGCCCGGATGAGAGGTCCCGAGGGAGGACAGGTGGGCGTCCCAGTCCTCAGGCGACAACGCAGGGGGATTGACGCCGAAGAACGCGTACGGGGACGGCGCATCCTCGAAGAGGTGGAACGGATCCATGTCGAAGGCGGCCCCGGCCCGTCCGGCTCGTGCGCTGCGGTACGGGCGCCGGGACCGGGCCGGGCCGGGGCCGTGGCAGGCTGGGGCCGTGAACGAGGCACCGCGCGAACCCGCACGCAGGACACCGCTCTACCTGAAGGTCTCCGCGGACCTGCGGACCGCCATCACGGCGGGGGAGTACGGCTCCGGCGCCCGGCTGCCCGCCGAGGACGAACTCGCCCGCCGGTACGAGGTGTCCAGGGGTACGGTCCGCCAGGCGCTCGCCGCGCTGCGCGCCGACGGACTGATCACCTCCCGGCGCGGCACCCGCCGGGTCGTGCTCGGCGGCGGCCCCGGGCGGGACGGGGGAGTCGCCGAGCTCCGCAGTTTCACCCGGTGGGCCCGCTCGCTGGGGCAGGAGCCGGGCGGCCGGACCGTCTCCGTGGACCGGGGCGAGGCCGGAACCGAGGAGGCGGAGCAGTTGCGGATCCCCGCGGGCGCGCCCGTCCACCGCGTACTGCGGCTGCGCACGCTGTCCGGGTCCCCGGTGATGGTGGAGCGCACCACCTACCCGGAGGTGGTCGGCGCCCTGGTGGCGGGCATGTCGTTCGACACGGTCTCCTACTCCGAGCGACTCGCCGCGCACGGAGTGCTGTTCACCGACGCCCACCACACCATCGACATCGCGACGGCGGACGCGGACGACGCGCGGCTGCTGGGCTGCCGGACCGGGGAGGCCCTGCTGCGCGAGCGGCGCCGGTCCACCGACCCGGCGGGCGTCCCGGTGGAGTGGTCGCAGGACCGGTACCTGCCGGGCACGGTGGCCTTCACCGTGCACACGACGGCAACCAGTGCCCTGGGCCGTCGGCTCAGCTCCTGATCAGGAGCTTCTCCAGCAGCGGCCGGAAGTGGTCGAAGTCCGGGACGTTCATCTCGGGGTCCTTGGCCCGATCGTCCCAGCGCCGCACGGCCACCGCGTCGGCCGACCCCGCCAGCGCCTCGAAGCCGCGTACCTGTTCCGCGGTCATCGGGCCGCCCTGGACGCGCAGGGTGTGCACGGAGGCTTCGGAGAGGAGGGCGAAGTAGCCGGGCTCGACCGCGCAGAGGTACCGCTTCGCGGCCACGTGCAGCCGGACCGGTTCTGTCACCTCCGGGCCGAACCAGCGGCCGAGCCAGTCGGCTCCGGTGTGGCTGTGCCGGTTGTCCTGCCCGCCCTCCATCAGGTCGCGGCCGGTCACGACGCCGTGGAAGTGCCCGATGTCGTGCAGGAGGGCGGCCGCCACCAGGTGACCGGGTGCCCCGGCGGCCTCGGCGAGGGCCCCGGCCCGGAGCATGTGACCGGCCTGGGTGACGGCCTCGCCGAAGTACTCGGCGCTGCCCTCGCCCTCGAAGAGGCGGGCCAACTCGCCGAGGGGGTCGCTCGGACCGGTCGGACCGCTCGGACCGGTCGGACCGGTCCGACCGGTCGGACCGGTCGGGAGGGGTTCGGCACGGTTCACGCGCGGGCTCCTTCGCGGCGCAGTACGGCAAGGGTGGAGAGCAGCCCGTCGAGGTCGGCGTACGTCCCCTGGAGGTGGCGTCCGCCCGATTCGACGAAGGCCGTACGGGCGTGCAGCAGACGGGTGTTGTCGAAGACCACGCAGTCTCCGGGCGCGAGCCGGAAGCCGATCCGCAGCTCCGGCCGCTCCAGCAGCTCGCCGAAGAGCCAGTAGGCGGCGTAGAACTCCTCCAGGACGGCGGCCGGCTGGTGCAGGGTGCCGATGGACCGGTTGTTGAAACGGACCTCGCGGATGCGTCCGAGCGGGTCCACGTCGATCAGCGGCCGGTGGGCCCGCAGTTCGGTGCGCGCGTCGGCGAACACGAACTCCACCGGGACCCGGGTCAGCACCGCAAACGCCTCCGGCTCCCGCTCGCGCAGCAGCGCGGCGGCGTGGAAGCCGTCGACCAGCCCGGATTCGCCGCCCCGGGCCTCGTTGCTCAGGCAGTGCAGCAGTTGCAGGGTCGGCACCGGATCCCGGTACGGGTTGTCGGTGTGCGGGGTGATCCGGGCACTGGTGAAGGCCAGGTTGTTGGGGTCCGCCTCGACGCGGACCTCGAAGAGCTCGCCGTAGTTCGTCGGGCGGACGAAGCCGAAGGTGTGTGCCACGTCCAGCACCATCCGGTCCCGGCACGGCACGTCCCGCAGAACGACGAACCCGAGCCGGACCACGCTCGCCAGGGCCCGCTCGCGGACCTCGCGGGAGCCGATGTACGCGTCCCACCCCGCTTCGGGGACCCGCCCGGTGAGGTCCCCCGCCGCCCAGAGCTCCTTGTCCGCCTCGGTGCGGCCGTCCCCGGCGTGTCGAGCGGCGCCCCCGGGTGCCCCGGGGGGTGCACCGTCGGGCGCGTGGGCGGCGAGCCAGTCGGCCGCGTAGACGGAGCGGTGCCCGTCCGGCTGCCACACCACCTCCCAGCCGGGCCCGCCGCCGGCGGCCACCACCTCGTGCGCCGAGCCGACGGCGAGGCCCGCGGGCAGCTCGGTGATCTGGAACAGCTTCTGACCGGTGCGCGGATCGCGGCATTCGCCGCAGGGACAGTTGTCGCGCAGCCAGATCGCGGGTGGACGGGTGAGTGCCGTGGCGGGCATCGGGGCTCCTTTCGTCACCCGGAGTAAGTTGTATACACAACTCCGGGTGCCGGCATCGTGGCAGGACCGGGTGACGGGCAGATGGCGATGAGGTGACCGGAGCCGCCCGGTCCACGCGGACGGCTCGCCCGCCCGAGCGGAACCGGATCAAGGTGGGCACCGTCTCAGCCCGCATGGGAACGACTGTGTGGAAGAACGGGCGAGCGGCCTCGCGGCGGATCCGGCGAAGGATCGGCGTGCTGCTGTTCGCGCTGCTGGCGACCCAGCTGGGCTCGCTGATCGGCCCGGCCTACGCCTGCGGCTGCGGGGCCATGGTGCCGGGCGCCGAGGGCCGGATCGGGGTCTCCCGGGAGGCCTCCGTGGTGCGTTGGGACGGCCGGACCGAACGGATGGCGATGCGGTTCACCGTCGGGGGCGATGCCAAGCGCGCCGCGTGGATCATGCCGGTCCCGGGACGGGCCACGGTGAGCCTCGGCGACGGCGACCTGTTCTCCCAACTGGCGGACCTGACCGGACCCGAGTACCGGACGCGGACGTACTTCTGGCCGCGCCACGGCGACTGGCCCTTCACCTCCGGCGACCGGGACACGGCCGGGGCCCCGATGCCGGGCAGCGCGGACCCGGGGGTCGGCGTCGTGGGCCGGGAGCGGCTCGGCGACTTCGACGTCGCCCGCCTGACCGCCACCGACCCCGACGCGCTCCGCACCTGGCTGAAGGCCAACGGTTTCGAACTCCCCGCAGGCCTTTCCACCGAGCTGAAACCGTACGTGGACCAGCGCTGGGAGTACGTCGCCGTACGCCTCGTGCCCCGGGAGCAGGGCGCCACCCTGCGCGGCACCCTCGATCCGCTCCTCATCAGCTTCGACAGCGACCGGCTCGTCTACCCGATGCGGCTGTCCCGGCTGGCGAAGACCGCGCAGTCCCTCGGCCTCTACGTGCTGGCCGACCACCGCATGGAACCCGCGTCCCGCATAGGCGGGGACGCGCCCGAGGTGACCTTCGCCGGGCGGATCACCCCGACGCGTGCGGTCGCCGAACTCGCCGGCACCGCACCGGTGTTCCTGACGGCGATCGATCAGAGCTTCCCCGTACCGTCCCGGATCGACGGTGACCACGAACTGCGCGCCACGGCCGCCGACACCCCGTACCGGCAGGTCGAGTACAGCGACGAACTCCGTACGGCCGGCGGCGTCCCGGTCTGGATCCTGACGGTCGCAGCAGCGTTCGCGGCCCTGGTCGGGGCCGCGGCGGCGACGCTCCTGGTGCTGCGACGCCGCCGGCCGGCGGGGGCGGGGGCGGGGCCGGTCACAGGGGCGGGGGCTCGCTGACGCGTGCTGCCCGGGCCCGAACTCCCGCGGGCCCGACGAGGGCGACCAGGAGTGCTGCGCCGGCCGCGTGCCCGGAGGGGAGCGAGCCGTGGCCGACGGGAACCAACGGACAGACTGCGTTCTCATTCGTGGTCGCGCAGAAAGGCAGGGACCTCGTCGCGGGCCGGGTGGTTCGGCAGGGGTGCTGGCTTGTCCTGAAGGAACGCGGTGATGACGGCGGCGGCTCGGTCGTCGTTGTCGTCCAGGCTGTTCCACAGGTGATGTCCGACTCCCGGCATGTACTGCGTGCGCTGGATGGCGGGGTCGTGGGCAAGGATGGCGGTCGCCCATTGACGGACCTGGGAGGAGCACTCGGCGATCATCAGCATCGCGGGGGTCCGGGACTGCCTCAGTTGCGGTGCGATGGAGGGTGAGTCCTTGACCGTCTGCTGGATGCGGAGGCTGGCGGCGGGGCTGAAGGAGAAGTTCTGTGCGGTGTCTTCGGCGGGTATGCGGTGTGCGTCAGCCGCACAGTAGGCGGATGCCGTGTCGCTGCCAAGGTCTGCGGCGGTGAAGGCGTTGTCGCCTTCGGCCTGTCCGATCAGTCCGGTGCCGGGGGTGAGGAGTCCCAGTCGCATGAGGCCGAATGCCACGGCGTACCGGGGGACGTGCGTCGATCGCGGTCCGGTCATGGCTGGGGCGAGGCCCCGTGCGGATTCTCGACCCTTGTGCCCGGTGATGTGCGCGGTGGGGCCGTCCATCGGGCCGGGCTCGGCGATGACCGCCCGGTGCAAGCGTGCCGCGGTGCTCGGGTCGGCCAGCGCCCGGGTGAGCACGACTCCGCCTGAGGAGAATCCGAGGATGTCGACTGGTCCCTTGTCCAGGCGGTCGACGAAGGCGGCGAGGTCGCTGACCGACCTGGAGATCGTGTACTGGTCCATGGGGAGCAGGTCGCTTCTTCCGCCACCGGCCTGTTCGTAGGCGTAGACGTCGTAGCCCTGGCGGGCCAGGAGTTGCAGGAACCGGTGGTCGAGCACCGAGATGCCACGGACCGGTCCGCCGTTCAGGTACACGAACGGGACGGGATGCCGGGCGCCGGAGTTCGCGGGCGGGTAGTGGTACACCGCGACCCGGCTGCCTGTGGCCAGGCTCCAGTGCTGTGTGGCCACTGACGGCAGGGCGGGCGGGTACCGCCGGGCCGTCGGCACGGTCGGGATGCAGACCGACGCCGTCAATGCCGCCGCGACAACCACCGGCAGGAACGGCACGAGCCGCGCCGGCCAAGTGCGGCGCCGACCCCGCCACATCGCGAGGACGGCCCCGGCTCCAAGGGTCGTCAGCCATGCGGCGAGCCCCGAGCCCGCCCCGTCCGTGAGGGCTGTCAGTGCGAGAAAGAAGACGACGAGCATCGCGACGGCGGCGAGGGCCAGCAGTAAGTGTCCGGTGAAGCGGGCGAGACGTAGGGCGGACGTGGGCACGGCAACCTCCGATAGTTTCAGAACGCTGTTTCAAAACGACGTTATCAGAGGGGGGTAGGCTGCTGGACGTGGGTAGGCCGAGAACGAACGACGAGGCCGTCAAAGAGCGGCTTGTGGTGTGCGCGACCGAAATGCTCGCGACCCGTCCGCGGGAGTCGATCACGGTCCGCGCTGTCGCCGCCGCCGCCGAGGCGTCGACAACGGCGGTGTACTCCTTGTTCGGCGGTAAGGACGGGCTGATCGGTGCGGTGCGCGACAGGGCCGTCGCCGGCCTGTTCCAGGATCTGTCGGCGGTGCCGGCCTCCGCGGATCCTCTCGCCGACCTCTACGCGCTGGCCGTCGCCTATCGTCGCTGGGGGTGCGGACACAGCCACCTGTACGCGGTGCTGTTCGGTGGTGTGCAGTCGTTCGAGCCATCGGGGGAGGTCGGTGCCAGTGACCCGATCCGTCCGCTCCTCGCGGCGATCGGTCGCGCCTTGACGGCGTCCGTCCTCGCAGGCGAAGCAACGTCGATCGCCCTGTCGGTCTGGGGGACCTTGCACGGGCTCGTGACGCTCGAGCTGGCCGGGGCCCTCGACGCCGCCACGGTCGAGGCCGCATTCCGATCGACGATTCACGCCACGTTGCGCGGATGGGCGACCCCTGCCGTGTTCAGCGGCCTTCGCCGAGCCGAACTCGCACCTTGACCGGATCAGGGACGGCATGCCGAGGCCAACCAGCTGCGGCCGGCGGAGCGAGCGGACCGGCTAGCCCTTGGCCCGGCGCACCGCCAGTTCCGACAGGGCCTCGGGGGCGCCCGGTTGGTGGCGTATGCCGGGGAAGGCGTTGACGTCCACGATCAGTGGGGCCCCGCCGGCCGTCGCGATGATGTCCACGCCGTAGACGTCCAGGGCGAAGACCTCGCCGACCCGGCGGGTCAGATCGGCCCATCCCGTCGGGAGGTGCGGCAGCGGGAGCGTGGGTCCGCGGCCCTCCGGCGAGAGCTCCGAGCGGCGCAGGGCCGCGAAAACCTGGTCACCGACGGCCCACAGTTTGTGGTCCCATCCGCTGTTCGGTGCGAACTCCTGTACCACCACCGGCTCGTCGGGCCAGGCGAGCGCCAACGCGCGGAGCGCCTCCGTGTCGTCGACTCGCGCCACGAGGTCCTCCCGGCGGTTGTGGCGGCTCTTGACGACCACCGGGGAGCGCAGCAGCCGCTCCTCGGGGCCGGCTCCGGCCGCCCACCCCGCGAGCGTGGCGAACGTACGGGTCCCCGCGAACGGGATCCCGGCCCGGACCGCCACCTCCGCCATCAGCGTCCGGTCCTGGCAGAGCGTGGTCGCGGCGGCCGAGTTGACGACCGTCGCCCCGCGACGCTCCAGGCTCCGGGCCAGGTCCAGCCCGCGCGGGGTGTGCGCCTTGAGGAGGTACACGTCGGCAGGCACCCCGTCGGGCTCGTCGGCCGTGCCCGGGTCCAGTACCTCCACCCGGTGGCCGGAGACGCCCAGCAGCCTGGCGGTGGCCGACAGCAGCGGATGTCCCGGGTTGTCCGTGATCAGGCCGATCCTCATGCTCCGTCTCCCGCCGCCGCCACGGCGGCTCCGGCTCCGGTGCCGGCGCCGGCCGCCGAGGGGGTCGCGGTGACGGTGGCGTCGACGGAACCATGGGCCGTGGCCTGCAGCGGAATCGCCACGGGGAGACCCGCCGCCCCGCGCGCCAGGGCGCCGCCCGGGCCCCCGGGCACACCGGAGCCCCCGGGCACACCGGCCCCGCCTGACGCGCCCGACGCGACGGCCCCGACCGACGCGCCCGACGAGCCGGAGACGCCCGGCCCGCCCGACGAGCCGGTCCGTGCGAGGCCCAGGACCGCTCGGGCCACCCGCGCGGCGGCGTCCGGTACCTGACGGAAGCTCGGGAAGTCGTTCACGTCGACGACCACCGGCCCGTCGGGACCCAGCAGCACGTCCAGCCCGTACAGGTCGAGCCCGTAGACCGCCCCGACCCGGGCGGCGATCTCCGCGATCTCGGCGGAGAGCGGGACCAGGCGTTCCGGGACCGCGCGGTCCGGGTGCAGGGGTGAACGGCGTTCGGTGGCGAAGAGTTCCCCGCCGACCGCGTAGACCTTGATGTCGATGCCGGAGTTCGGGACGTACGGCTGGGCGACGAGCATGCCCTCGCCCGTCAGTTCGGGGAGCACCGCGGCCAGCCGCTCCGGCGAGGACACCAGATGCACGGCGCGCCCGGAGCTGCCGTCAGCGGGCTTGACGACCAGCGGGTACTCCGAGGCCGGGATCTGCGCCAGCAGTTCCGGCCGGGCGGCCGCATACGTCGGCGGCAGCGGGAGGCCCCGGCCGCGCCCGATGGCGGCGGCCAGCGCCTTGTCCCGTACGCCCCGGATCGAGCGGGCGTCGTTGACCGTGGTCATCCCGGCCGCGGCGGCGGCCTCGAGCAGGGTCAGCCCCGGCCCGCCGGACACCGTCTTGAGCACCCAGGCGTCGTGCTCCCCGGCCTGCACCAGATCGCACATCCGCAGCAGCGAGCCACCGGGCCGCAGTACCTCCACCCGGTGGCCCCACGCCGTGAGCTGACGCACCACCTCGTTCGGCATGCCGTCGTGGCGGTAGTTCTCCTCCACCAGGAAGCAGAGCCTCATGGACCTTCCCCATATTCCCCGGACGTCCGCCGATCCCGTCCGGCGAGTTGTGACGTCACAGGATGTCATGGACCGCAATGTGATGATCGGTCCGTCCGCGTCACCCTGTCCGCCCTCGTCCCGCCGACGGTCAGGACGGATTCCGGGAGCCGGACACCGCGAACGCCGCGACCCCGGACGGCACGACGACGGCGGCGGCAACCCCGTACCCTCCCGTGCCGGGCGTGGCGGCAGTCTGGCCCATGGACGCCCGCCGCGACAGGTCTTTCCCCCCGTCCCGGTGCCCCCTGGCTAGTACTCCTGCGTGGCCGCCTCGAACGCCGTGTCGCGGACCTCCGTCTCCGGGTGCCCGCGCAGCTCCCGCAGCAGCTCCCGCCACGGCGCCGGCCAGCCGTGCAGCCGGCCGAGGCCGGCGGTGAGCGCGGAGGCGAAGAGCCCGGCCTCGGCTCCGCCGTCGGACGCGAGGCCGCGTACGCACTCCAGGACCGATGCGGGATCCGGCAGCGGATCCCCGTGGGCGTATCCGGACCCCAGGTCACGGGCCGTCGCACGGGCCAGACCCGGCCGGCCGCGGAGGGCGGCGACCAGTTCCCACAACGCCGCCCGCAGGCCCTCCGGATCGGCCGGGTCCGCCCGCAGGTCGACGGCGTGCAGCAGCAGCGCCACCCGGGCCTCTGTCAGCAGCGGCTCGTCGGCGAGCTGGCGGACCACCGCCTCGCGCACGGAGGGATGTTCCGCCAGTGGCGGCCGGGCGACGAGGACGCGCAGCCGCCGCAGGGCCGGAAGATCGAGGTCCGGCTCCGCGTCCGGCTGTGCGCCGGAGTTCACGACGTCCAGCAGTTGCGCCACCGCCCGGTGGAACTGGCTGCCCGGCTCGGCGCCGCCCACCGGGTGGGGCAGATCCGAGACCGCGATCCGGGCGAGGGCCGACGTGGTGGTCCACGAGGCCTCGCGGAGCGACAGGTCACAGACCGCCGTCCGCACGGTGTCCGCCACCTCGGTCGCGTACGCCGCCCACTTCGGCAGGCCCAGGTACGCGCGGGAGAGGAGTTCCTCCCGGTCCTCGCCGAATCCGCCGACCGACGCCGCCACCAGCCGCGCACAGCGCGGCCGGTGCTCCCGCGGCACGTCCAGCGGATCGGCGTGCGCGAGCGCGAGCCGACGGGGCAGGGGAGCCGAGGAAGCGGTCTCCAGCAGTTCCCAGGCCGCCGCGTCGGGCAGCAGTCCGACGGCCAGCCGCACGGCGACGGCGACCAGGTCGGGATGGCTGTCCGGGTCGCGCCCGATCCGGCCCAGCAGCGCGGCGGCCTGCCCCGGCGGCAGCAGCCGGGCCGCAAGTCGGGCGGCCTCCTTGCGGCTGGTCACCTTCGCAGCCGGGCCCGCCGCCGGCAGGTCCCCCTGTGGCGCCGCCCCGGGCGGCGCCGAACCGAACAGCACCGCCTCGAGCCGGTGCGCGAGCGCGGAGGGTGCGGTGGCCGCCGCCGCCCGCTGGGCCGCGTACAGAGCCACCCGGGCGCGGTCGTCGCCGGCGTGCGCGAGCAGGTCGTCGAGTACGGCGGCCGGTTCCACCGTCCGGGCCGCTGCCGCAAGAGCCGCCTCGGCCCGCACGATGTCCGTACCCTGTGCGAACTCCCTGACGAGGGCGAGGCCGTGGTCGGGTATGAGGGCGCCGTCGCGGATCACCGAGGTCCGCTCGTACGACGTTCCGGAGCCGTCCCGGACCGCCGCCGCCGCGAGGCGGGCCGCCGCCTCCTGCTGACGCGGCAGCCACCGGGACGCCTGCGCGAGGACGGGCAGCGGCCGGGCGGAGCCCTCGCGCAGGAACCGCCCGTACGGCGGGTGTTCGGCGAGCAGCACGTCCAGCAGGTCGGTGCGGCGCGCCGACAGGACCTCGCGCACGGGCTGCAGCGCGGCCGCGGAGGGTTCCCGGGCCAGCAGCTCCACCGCGCGCGCCTCCCGTGTCGTCCGGTCGGCCAACCAGGCGCGGGCGAGTGCGGGGGCGTCCTCGTCCCCGCACCGCTCCAGGGCGTCGGCGAGCATCCGCTGGAGTTCGGGCAGCCGGGCGGCTGCGGTGTCGAGGAATCCCGCGAGTGTGAGCAGCGGGCCGAAGTCGCCCTTCTCGGCGGCGCCGTCGGCCCAGGGGCGCAGTGCCGCGAACACCTGCGTTTCCCGCCCGTGGCCCGGCGGCCGGTACCGCCCGCCGAGCAGGGCGCCGCCGAAGTGGTCGACGAGGTGGCGCAGGGCGCGCAGGGCCCAGCCGAACGGACCGGAACCGGCGGCGGGCTCGTCGAGCACGCCGAGGGCGAGCGTGCGCACGGCCGACCGGGTGGCGAAGGAGGAATCGCGGGCGCGGAGGGCGTCGAGGACGATGGCGTCCAGGTGGCCGGGGGCTGCGGGGGAGTCCAGCAGGGCGGCGGGCAGTCGCGCCAGCGCCGTGAGCGCGGTGGACCGTACGGGGTCGCGCTCGTTGCGCAGCCGGCCCGCGATCAGGGCGAGGACCTCCGCGACCGCACCGGCTTCGCCGCCGGCCCGCGCGTTGGCGACGAGCATCTCCCAGGCTTCCGCCCGCCGTTCGGCGTCGGGGCCGCCGCAGGCGGTCAGGATCTCGGGACGGGCCTCGGCCACCGGGAGGTTCGCGAGGGAGCCGGGCAGCGCCCCGGGCGGCAGCCCGGCGGCGCGTTCGCGGGCCACGGCGAGCCGCGCCTCGGTGTACCGCCGCTCGGGCGCGAGCAGCGGGTGCAGGACGACGGCAAGGTCCTGGGCGTCGGGGGAGAGGCCCTGCGTCAGCTTGTCGTAGAAGGCCTCGCGGCGGGCCGGCGGGAGGGCCTTGAACAGGGCGGCCAGCTGCTCGGGACGGCGCAGCCAGCGCCGGCCGAGGAGGTGCAGCGACGGCGGGTCGGCCCGCGCGAGACGGCGCAGTACGGAGGCCGAGGGGAGGGGTCCGTACCGCGGGTCCTCGCGCGCCGGATCGATCAGCCACCGTACGAGGCGTTCGGCGTCGGCGGCGGCGAACAGGCCGATCCGGTCCCGCAGGGCGTGCGGCGGCGCGGCGGGCCCGTACCGCTCCAGCAGTCCGAGCACGCGCAGCGGTTCGGCGGGAGCGGCGGCGGCCAGACCGGTGGAGCGGCGGGCCCACCAGGAGTCCCGCAGTTCGCGGGGGAGCCCGGCGAGTTCGGCTTCCGCCTGGTCCAGGACCGGCCCGGGGTGGCGCAGGGCGAGGCGGACCCAGTCCGTGACGGCGTCCGCGAGCTCCGGCAGCAGCCGGGCCGCGGCCTCGGCTCCGCAGCCGGCGAGCAGGGCGGCCGCCTCGCGGTCTCCCCACTGCGCGCGCACCTGGGGGAGGAGGGCTTCGGCCAGCGCCGTACGTCCGCTGCGGCGGGCCGTACGCCCCAGCTCTTCGCGCACGTCGGCGGAGGCGTCCGCGTATGCCGCGACGATCGCCCCGTCGGGCACCGGCCGGGTCCGGGCGGCCCGCAGGGCGTAGCCGCGGACCACCGGGTCGGGGTCGGCGAGCCGCGCGGCCAGGTAGCCGGTCCGCCGGCCGGCGAACGCGGCGAGGGCGGCCAGCCGCCGCTCGTACCGGCCCCTGCCGTCCAGTTCGGCCAGAACGGGGTCGAGCGCGCCGGCTGCCGCGAGGTCCCGGGCGGTGGTGGCGGTGAGGCGCAGGCGCTCCCGGTGAGGGAGGGGTTCGACGGCGCTGAGCAGCTGTTCGGTGATGCGCGACATGGGGTCAGTGTGTCCGGGGGACGGGAGGGGGGGAAAACGGATTTCGCGCGGGGGCGTCGGCCGGCTGCCCCACCGTTCCCGGCGTACGCAAAACGCTATAGAAAGATCTTTATCGGCCATAATGGAGTGGAAAACTTGGCAGGGACTGCCCAAAGCGATCAGTAACTCTCCTATAGTGATGCCTTGTTAGCAGGAACCTTCTCCTCCCTTTACGCCCGGTATGAGGCTTTGATTGATGACGGCGTCGCCCTCCCCCCTTCGCCCCTCCGCGCTGGCCCTGCTGATCACCGCAGTCGCCGGTGGCGCGTTCTCCACGGCGGCGGTGGCCGCGGCCCCGTCGTCCATCACCACCCCCCTCGCCTGGTTCTCCGGCGCGGGCGTGCTGCTGCTCTCGGTCGCGGCCTTCGCCGTGACCTGGTACTCCCGCACCGCCCGGACGCATCGGAGCCGGATCTCCGGACTCACCGCCGAACTCGCCGCCCGTGACGGGCACATCGCCCGGATGGTCGCCGATGCCGCGCGCGACACGGCGGCCCACACCGCCGAACGCTCCCGCCTCGTGAACGAGCACGCCGCCGAGCTCGACCGGCTGACGGTGGCGCACGCCGCCGAGCTCGACGGCCTCGCCGTCGCCCAGAGCGCGTCCCGCGAGAGGCTCGGCGCCGAACTGCGACGCGCCGAGTCGGGCCGGGCCGCCGCCATGGCCGCCGCGGCCAACGCCGCCGGCCGGATGCAGGCCCTGGCCACCGGGATGCTCGCCGACCTGCGCGAGATGGAGCACCGGCACGCCGACGAGGACGTCCTCACCGACCTCCTCCACCTCGACCACCGCACCGCCCAGGCCGGCCGTCTCGCCGACTCCATCGCCGTCCTCACCGGGGCCCGTTCGGGCCGCCGCTGGGCCAAGCCGATCGTCATGGAGTCGATCCTGCGCGGCGCGATGGGCCGCATCGGCGGCTACCAGCGGGTCCGGCTGCACTCCACCAGCGAAGCGGCCGTCGCCGGGCACGCCGCCGAGGGCGTCATGCACGCGCTGGCGGAACTCCTCGACAACGCCGCGAACTTCTCCCCGCCGACCGCCGAGGTCCACGTCTACGTGGAGGAGGTGCCGGCCGGGGTCATCATCACCGTCGAGGACAGCGGCCTCGTCATGAGCGAGCTCCAGCTGCGCCGCGCCGAACAGGCCGTGACCGCCGAGTCGCTGGACCTGGCCGGGCTGTCCGGCACCCGGCTCGGCCTCGCGGTCGTCGGGCGCCTCGCCCGCAAGCACGGGCTGACGGTCTCCTTCCGGCCCTCCGCGCGCGGCGGCACGGGCGCGCTGGTGATGCTCCCTCAGGAGCTGATCAGCCGCGGCCCGGCGCTGACCCCGGCCCCCGGGACCGCCGTCACCCCGCCCGCGCCCGCCCCCACGATCCCCGCCCAGGCGGCCGCCCCCGCGGCCGTACCCGCCGCGGAGGCCGGACCGGCCCCCGCCGGGGCCGGGCCCGGCGTGCCCGCTTCGCCCCTCGAGCCCGAGGCCACCCACGGCTCCGGTGCCGAGGAACCCGGCGAGGCCGAATCCACGGGTGAGCACCCGCACTTCGGCGACAGCGGCCTGCCACAGCGCCGCCGCGGCCGGACCATGGCCGCGGCCCACCCCGAAGGCCCGGACGCGGCCGCCGCGGAAGCCCGTGCGACAGGCGCGCCCACCGGGGCGTCCCGGTCCGCGGCCCGCTTCGGGAGCTTCCGCCAGGCCGTCCGCGCCGCCGGAGCCCCCGGCGGGGCCGCCGGAACCGGCGAAGAGAAGCAGCCCGCGCAGACCACAGACCTGGAAGGCAACACGCGATCATGACCGGCTCCACCACCGACGAGACGCTCAACTGGCTCCTGGAAGGCCTCCTGGAGCGCACACCGGGCGCCCGCCACGGCCTCGTGCTCTCCCGTGACGGACTCAAGCTGTGCCGCACGCCCGAGCTGTCCGTCGACCAGGCCGACCAGCTCGCCGCGATCGCCGCCGGGATCCAGAGCCTGTCCCACGGCGCGTCCATCGAGTTCGGCGACGGCACCGGCGGGGTCCGCTCCGCCATGGCCGAGTTCTACGGCGGGATCCTGTTCATCGTCGAGGCGGGTGAGGGCGCGCACCTCGCGCTCGTCGCCGACGAGGACGCCGACGCGGGCCTCGTCGGCCACAACATGTCCGAACTGGTGGAGCAGCTCGGCGAACACCTCATCGCCAGGCCCCGGGGGTGAGCCGGCCCAGGCCGGGCCGGGACGACTCCCCGGACCGGCTCTACACCCTCACCGGTGGCCGCAGCCGCTCCGGCTCGGACGTCTTCGACCTCGTCACCCTCGTCGTCGCCGAATGCGATCCGGTGCCCGGCATGCAGTCCGAGCACGCGGCGATCCTGCGGATGTGCCAGGCCCCGACGGCGGTCGTGGAGATCGCGGCCGAGCTCGGACTGCCGGTGTCGATCGTACGGATCCTGCTGGCCGACCTGCTCGGCACCGGACGGATCAGCGCCCGGCACCCGCGTTCGGCGCACCACCTTCCCGACTACGACATCCTGGAGCAGGTGCTCGTTGGACTCCGCAACCTCTGACGTGATCATCCCCGCCGCCGTGCCCGCGGCGGGGGCCGAACCGCGCCAGCCCCGTCCGGCCCTGCGCAGTACCGCCGACAACGGTCTGAAGATCGTCATCGTCGGCGGGTTCGGCGTCGGCAAGACCACCATGGTCCGCTCCGTCAGCGAGATCCGTCCGCTGAACACCGAAGAGACCATGACCAAGGCCGGCGAGGCCGTCGACGACACCGACGGGGTCGCCGCGAAGAGCGCCACCACCGTGGCCTTCGACTTCGGGCGCATCACCCTCGACGCCCACAACGTGCTCTACCTGTTCGGTGCCCCCGGCCAGGAGCGGTTCTGGTTCCTGTGGGACCGGCTCTTCTCCGGCACCCTCGGCGCGGTCGTCCTCGTCGACACCCGCCGCCTCGCCGACTCCTGGTACGCCATCGACCGGCTGGAACACCACGGCACTCCCTTCGTCGTGGCGTGCAACGACTTCGGCGGGCCCGAGCACACCCAGGAGCAGATCCGCGAAGCCCTCGACCTGCCGGCCGCCGTCCCGCTCGTCTTCTGCGACGCCCGCTCCCGCGAGTCCAGCAAGCACGTCCTGATCTCCCTCGTCCAGCACCTCCAGCAGACCGCGCTGTCGGGCTCCCGGCCGAGCAGTCGGCCGAGCCCCCTGTCCCAGACCCCGGAGCCCACCCCGTGACCTGCCCCGCCGCCCCCGAGCACCAGCCCGTCTACCTCGGCGGCCCCCGGTTCCAGACCGACCCCGTCGAGCTCTACCGGGAGATGCGCCGCGACCACGGCGCCGTCGCACCGGTCGTCCTCGACGGAGACGTACCGGCCTGGCTGGTCCTCGGCTACCGCGAACTGCACCAGGTCACCAGCGACCCGGTCCTCTTCTCCCGGGACTCCGACCTGTGGAACCAGTGGGACCGCATCCCCGCCGACTGGCCGCTGCTCCCCATGATCGGCCGCAAGCAGCCGTCGATCCTCTACACCGTCGGCGAACGCCACCGCGAACGGGCCGCAGTCATCTCCGACGCCCTCGAGGCCGTGGACCCCTTCGAACTCAAGGGCCACGCCGAGCGGTTCGCCGACCAGCTCATCGACGATCTGTGCGGCAAGGGCGCGTGCGACATCGTCGGCGAGTACGCGATGCTGCTGCCGCTGCGGGTCCTCGCCCGCCTCTACGGATTCTCCGACGCCCAGGGCCCCGGCCTCGTCACCGCCATGAACGACATGATCAACGGGCGGGAGGGCGCACTCGACGGCCAGCGCCACCTCGGCGAGTCGATGTTCGCGCTGCTGGCCGCCAAACTGGCCGAGCCCGGCCCCGACGTCGCCTCCCGGATGCTCGCCAACCAGGCCGGCTTCAGCGTGGAGGAGGTCGCTCAGGACCTCATGGTCATGATGGCCGCGGGCCACCAGCCCACCGCCGACTGGATCGGCAACTCGCTGCGCCTCATGCTCACCGACGACCGATTCGCCGCCTCCCTCGCTGGCGGCCGGCACAGCGTCGGCGAGGCGATGAACGAGGTGCTCTGGGAGGACACCCCCACCCAGAACGTGGCCGGCCGCTGGACCTCCCGCGACACCCACCTCGGCGGACAGCGCATCAGGAGCGGAGACCTCGTCCTGCTCGGACTCGCCGCCGCCAACGGCGACCCGCACGTACGCACCGACGCCGGCGCCCTCACCGGCGGCAACAACGCCTTCTTCTCCTTCGGGCACGGCGATCACCGCTGCCCCTTCCCCGCCCAGGAGGTCGCGGAGGTCATCGCGCGCACGGGCATCGAGGTCCTCCTCGACCGGCTGCCCGACGTCGACCTCGCCGTGCCCGCGTCGGACCTGGCCCGCCGCCCCTCGCCCTGGCTGCGCGGTCTCACCGAACTCCCCGTCACCTACACCCCGACCCCCGCCCTTGGAGCCAACCGATGACGTGCCCGATCGACCACGCCGGACCCGCGCCCATCACCCTGGACCCCTTCGTCGCCGACCTCGACGCCGAGAGCGCCGCGCTGCGCGCCGCCGGCCCGCTGGTCCAGGTGGTCCTGCCCGGGGACGTCGCCGTGTACGCCGTCACGCACCACGCGGAAGCCCGCAAGCTCCTCACCGACCCGCGCATCGTCAAGGACATCAACGTGTGGGGCGCCTGGCAGCGCGGCGAGATCCCGCTGGACTGGCCCCTGATCGGCCTCGCCAACCCGGGGCGTTCGATGCTGACCGTGGACGGCGACGAGCACCGCCGGCTGCGCACCCTGGTCGCGCAGGCCCTGACCGTGCGCCGGGTGGAGAAGCTGCGCGCCGGCATCGAGGCGCTGACCACCGGCATGCTGGACAAGCTCGCGGCGCTGCCGGCCGGCGAGAGCGTCGACCTCAAGGCGCAGTTCGCGTACCCGCTGCCGATGAACGTCATCAGCGACCTGATGGGCGTCGACGCCGAGGAACACCCGCGCCTGAAGGCCCTGTTCGAGAAGTTCTTCTCCACCCAGACGCTGCCCGAGGAAGTCCCCCGGATGATGGCGGACCTCGGCGCGCTCTTCGGGCGCATCGTCGAGTCCAAGCGCGAGAACCCGGGCGACGACCTCACCAGTGCCCTCATCGAGGCCTCCGAGGACGGTGACCACCTCACCACCGAGGAGATCACCAACACCCTGCAGCTGATGGTCGCCGCCGGCCACGAGACCACGATCAGCCTGATCGTCAACGCGGTCGTCGCCCTGGAGACCCACCCCGAGCAGCGCGCCCTCGTGCTCAAGGGCGAGGTCTCCTGGGAGAACGTCGTCGAGGAGACGCTGCGCTGGTCCACCCCGACCTCGCACGTCCTGATCCGCTTCGCCTCCGAGGACGTCGAGGTCGGCGACCGGATCCTGCCCAAGGGCGCCGGCCTGATCGTCTCCTTCGGGGCCATCGGCCGCGACGAGGCCCAGTTCGGCGAGACGGCGGGCGCGTTCGACGTCACCCGCACGCCGAACCGGCACATCTCCTTCGGCCACGGCCCCCACGTCTGCCCGGGCGCGGCGCTGTCCCGCCTGGAAGCCCTGGTCGCCCTCCCGGCCCTGTACGCGCGCTTCCCGCAGCTGACCCTGGCCGTCGAGCCGGCCGAGCTCCGCAACAAGCCGATCCTCACCCAGAACGACCTCTTCGACCTCCCGGTCCGCCTGGCCTGACACCGTCCGGCGCCGCACCGCCGCACCGCCGCCCCGTACGCCGCCGAATAAATCGGATGTGCGTACGGGGCGGGGTTGTTAGGTTCGCCGTGTGCCGAAGCTGAATCAGATCATCGCAGTCGAAAAGGGCGTCAAGTCCAAGGCCCTCCAGGAGCTCACCCAGGCTCACCAGGACGTGCAGAAGCCCGCCCTGCTGGCCGGCATCTCCCGGACCTACCAGCCCAAGGACGAGGAGGGCGAGCAGCTGCCGCCCGAGTCCACGCGGGTGCAGATCAAGGCCGAGGACGCGCTGCGGGCGACCGCCGGGACGCTGACGCGGCTCTTCGACGTGACGGCGACGAAGGACTGGGCGAACCGCTCCGCCGTCGCGGACGTGGTCGTCGACGGCACGGTCCTGCTGGCCCAGGTGCCCGTCCCGTACCTGCTGTTCCTGGAGAAGCAGCTCACCGACCTGCACACCTTCGTGCGCAAGCTGCCGGTGCTCGACGCCTCCGAGTCGTGGAACCTGGACCCCTCGACGGACTCCTGGAAGACGGAGCCGGTGCGCACCATCCGCACGAAGAAGGTCCCGCGCAACCACGTGAAGGCAGAGGCCACGGAGAAGCACCCGGCGCAGGTCGAGGTCTACTACGAGGACGTGCCGGTCGGCTACTGGACCACCGTGAAGTTCTCCGGCGCGCTGCCCGCCCGGCGGGTCAACGAGCTCCTCGACCGGGTCGAGAAGCTCCAGCAGGCCGTCAAGTTCGCCCGCGAGGAGGCGAACAACACCGAGGTCACCGATCAGCGGGTCGGCGACGCGGTGTTCGGCTACCTCTTCAGGTAGCCCCACATACGCCCCCCGTCGCGAGCGGGGGGTGCGCGATGAGCGCAAGCTGAAACTGATGTTGAAGCTGATATAGGGGTGTCAGTTGGGGGTTCGAATCCCTCCCCCCGCACACGTGCGGGGGTGGCCCAAGCCCGGCAGAGGCGGCCCCGTCAATCTCAGATTCTCGCTCCAGTCTCAGTATTCGCCGCCGAACACCGGATCGACCGAGCGCGGGCGAACATCGACGGATGGGGGTTCAAGTCCCCCCGGCGCCTCTCTCGTGGCGCTGTAGTTCAAAGGCAGAACACGTCGATCTCAAGATGACCCGCGGCTCTTAAACGCCGCCGGTGTGCGCAATTGGGTGGCAAGCTGGAGCCCGGGAGCTGGACATGCTCCCGGGCTCCGTCACGTTCCGGTCCGGTGGTGCGGTGGTCCGGTGGCTCGGAAGCCGGCTTACACGGGCACCGGCACCGACACGAAGGTCCGGCCCGACTCGTTCTCCACCAGCACCGCCCGGACGTTCGCCGGATCCACCGCCGCCGAACCGTCCAGCGCCGCGCCCTTGCCCTCGCCGTGCTCCGCCGTGCCCACCACCCAGCCGCCCGCCGTGGTCCGCGTACCGTCCCGGGAGACCACGACGATGCGGCAGCGCTCGCCCGGCCGGATCCCCGTCACCGCCGCGTGCACCCGTACCCACTTGGCGGCCGGCGTCACCTGCACGGTCATCGTCGCGCCCGAACCCGCATCCGTCGCGGAGGCCACCTTGGTCCCCGCGGGCGGCGGGGAGGGCTGCGCCGAGACCGTCGGCTGCGGGGGCGGGGGCAGGGCCCTGTCGTCGGCGCCGCCGGCGCCCCACTGGGTCCCGGCCCAGAACACGGCGGTCAGCGAGGCCGCCACGGCCAGTCCCGTGAACGCCGTCCGGCGCCTGCGCCTCGCGTCCGCCTCCTGGCGGATCTGCCGCAGCGTGCGCTGGAGCAGCAGGTCCCCGCCCTGGGGCGGCCCGTCGAGGAACGCCTCGGCCGGCACCTCGCCCAGCGCCGCTTCCATCTCGCGCAACGCGGTCACCTCCTGACGGCACCGCACGCAGCCGCCCACGTGCTCCTCGACCCGCCGGACGTCAGCGGCGTCCAGGACGCCGAGAACGTACGGGCCCAACAGTTCCTCCTCGTGCCGCTCCCGGTTCATGCCACCACTTCCTGCAGTCCGCCGGGCTGCTGGGAGGGCCTGCCCGTTCGTTTTCCTTCACCGAAGACTTCTCGGAGCGCCTTGAGCGCGTAGTGCGAGCGCGATTTCACGGTGCCCGCCGGGATGCCGAGGGCGTCGGCGGTCTCGGCGACACTGAGCTGGCGGTAGTACAACTCCGTGAGCACGTCCCGGTGTTCCGGCGACAGCCGGTCGAGGGCCCCCAGTACGGTCATCGTGTCGACCACCGCGTCGGCGTGGTCCGCCTCCACCGGGGGCCGGGAGGGGGAGCCGGCGACCTCGGGGGGCCGCGCCGCCCTGGCCCGGTAGCGGTCGGTGATGATGTTGCGGGTCACCGTCAGCAGCCAGCCGCGCACGGAGCCCTTCCCGTTCACCAGGACCTCGGAGTGGCGCCAGGCCCTGATCAGGGTCTCCTGGACGACGTCCTCGGCCGCGGCCCGGTCGCCCGTCAGCCGGGTGGCGTACGCGAGGAGCGCGTGACCGTGCTCCTCGTACACCGACTTGATCAGCGCTTCGTCGGTCGAGCCCCGCCGAGTGCGGGGCCACAGTGGTCCGGCCATCTCACCCTCTCCGTCCTCGTCGCCTGCGTGGTGCGGTCGGAACACGACGGCCGCCCGCCCCCGGTTCACGTGACCTGCGTCACATGCGCCGCCCCGCTCACGTGCGGCAGACCCGCCCCTGGTTGAGGCAGTCCACGACCTCCGCCATCCGCGCCCCGGTCATCACGTTCACGAACATCGCGTGGTCCGTCTTCGGGCTGTGCCGTTGCTCGGGAAAGGAGTCGAGCGCCACCGGCGTTCCGGGCAGCGGCTCGTAGGCGAGGGAGATCCGCAGTCGCGGCACCGGAAAGGTGCCCTGCGGGCAGACCCCGTTCGCCGCCGGGAACAGCAGGTGCGAACGCTGTCCGGAACTGGCGGTGTCCAGGCCGTTCCAGCAGCTGGGGAAGACGAGGGTGCGGGTGAGGCGCTCGCCCGCCGGGCAGCGCGGATAGCGGGTGGTGAACCGGTCGGGGAAGCCCGAACACCCCCACCGGGCCCGCACGTCGGCCTCGGTGTCCGCCGTGAAGGCCACCGCGTCGCCGGTCATCGCGTTCAGGAACCGCGGCATCGCCACCACCTTGCTCACCGGGCTGCCGAGGAACTCCACCGAGACGGAGGCCTCCGGCAGGATCTCGCCCCCGTTGCCGTGGCCCGCCGAGCCCTCGTGGGCACGCGTGCCCGGCCGGTCCGTGCGGCGCAGCACCGGCCAGTAGTACGTGGAGCGGTCGCCGCCCGGACAACTGGTGGCGGCCGCGTCCAGGGAGGCCTCGGTGGAGAAGGCGTCCGTGGACAGGTTCCCGGCGTAGGCGTGCGTGTGGTGGGCGCCGGAGCGCAGCCCGGGCGAGACCACCAGGTTGTCCTCGTTGTAGTGGCCCTGGGCATTGCTCCCGCACTCCACCGAGACCCGGCCGGCGGAGGCCTCCGGCCCGCTCGCGGCCGGCTCGGCGGGTCCGGGCGGGACCTCCCGGATGTCGACGGGGTCCCCGGGCCCGGGACCGGCAGCCGCCTCCGGGTCACCCCTTCAGCGAGATCCACCCGGTGCCGGTCTCCGTGTAACGGACCACGGGGCGC